>NZ_JBSFNO010000009.1:0-222055 GCF_053981095.1 Nocardia sp. NPDC003693 | reverse complement strand
CGACATCGGTGGGCAGCCACTGGAATCGCTCGGAGAACGGGACGGGCGACTGCTTCGTTCCGGCATCCGGACCCGGCCGAACGGCCGGGTCCGGATGCGCGGGAACCGCTTTCGCGGCTCAGGCGCCGTCGTACAGGCGCAGCGGAACGCCGAGGCGGTTCCACATGTTGATCTGCGCGGTGATGGCGACCAGGCCCGCGCGCTGACCCTCGTCGAAGTTCTTCTCGACCTGTTCCCAGATCTCATCGCTGACCCCGTGCACGCCGAGTTCGGTTGCGGCCTCGGCGTATTCGAGGGCGGCGCGCTCGGGCGCGGTGAACAGGTCCGATTCCCGCCAGGCGGGCAGGTGGTTGATACGCCGCTCGGTCTCGCCCTCCTTGCGGGCCTCGGTGGTGTGCATCTCGATGCAGAAGAGGCACCGGTTGATCTGGCTGACCCGGATCTTCACCAGTTCGCGGACCACGGCGTCGAGCGGTCCGCGGCGGATCGCGGCCTCGGCGGCCAGCCAGCCCTTGTAGACCTCGGGAGCGGCTTCGAACATATTCAAACGTGACATGGGCTCGTTCCTTCGCTGCTGTTCCGGTCGGTACAACTCTTGGACGAGACGGGCGCCCCGGACGTGACGGGGGCGCCGGTGTGTGACCGGTCACAGTCTTCGCGGCCGGGGTGAACGCACAACGGCCGGGTTCGACGGGCAGCGACGCCCCATCGAACCCGGCCGCGGCGGCCCCACCCCTCGGGGCCGCGGTCGATAACCGTGGTTCGGGCGGTTACGACCGGGTCAGTGCGGCATAGCGCGCGGTGTGATGCGCGGTGGTGCCGAATTCGTACTGCACCGCGGTGAGCCGCTTGAAGAGGTGGCCGATGGCCAGCTCCTCGGTCATGCCCATGGCGCCGTGCAACTGCACCGCCTCCTGGCCGATCAGGCGCGCGGCCCGGCCGATGGTGGCCTTGGCGGCCGCGGCGGCCTTGGCCCGCTCGGCCGGTTCCGCGCCCAGCTTCAGGGTCACCAGATACGTTGCGGCGATGGCCTGTTCGAGTTCCAGGTGCATGTTCACCATGCGGTGCTGCAGCGCCTGGAAGCTGGCGATCGGCACGCCGAACTGCTGGCGCTGCTTGGTGTACTCGACGGTCTCGGCGACCACCCGGCGCATCGCGCCGACCGCTTCGGCGCAGACCGCGGCGATGGCCTCGTCGATCGTGGCCGCGATCGCCTCGTCCGCGCGCTCGAGCAGCAGCGCGTCGGCGGGCAGGCGCAGTTCGTCGAAGCTCAGATCGGCGGCCTGGCGCTCGTCGATCGTGCGGAAGGGCTGCGCGCGCAGCCCGGCGGGCGGTGCGGCCGGATCGACGTCGACGACGAACAGCGCGTTCTCGCCGTCGATCCGGGCCGTCACCAGCAGGTGGGTGGCCAGCGGCGCCGAGGTCACCACGGTCTTGGCGCCGGTGAGCACCCAGCCGTCGCCGTCGCGGCGCGCGGTGGTGGCGACCCGGGTGTAGTCGTAGCCCGAATCCGCTTCCAGCGCCGCGAATCCGGTGATGACCGCGCCCTCGGCGATACCGGAGAGCAGGTCCTCGGCCCGCTTGCCTTCGGCCCGGCCCAGCAGGCCGCCGCCGATCACCACGGTGTCGACGTACGGCTCCACGACCAGCGCCGCGCCCAGCGCCTCCGCGATGACCATGATCTCGACGGGCCCGCCGCCGATGCCGCCCACCGCTTCCGGCAGGGCCGCACCCAGGATCCCGACCTCCTCGGCCAGCGAGCGCCACAGTTCGGGCTGCCAGCCCGCGCCGACCCGGGCAGCGGCCCGGCTCGGTTCGAGGTGATAACGCGCGGCGAGGAATTCCGTGACGGTGTCGCGGAGCAGTTCTTGTTCGGCGGTGAAGGAGAAGTCCATGGTCACAGTCCCAGGGTGGCTTTGGCGATGATGTTGCGCTGGATCTCGTTGCTACCGGCGTAGATGGAACCGGCGCGGTCGTTGAAGTAGCGCAGCGGGGCGACCGCCTGCCACTCGTCACCGCTGACGAAACCGTCCGCGGGCGGGGTGAAATCGGCGATCGGACCGCCGGGCATGGTGGCGTGCGGCTGGTAGGCGCGCCCGCGCGGACCCGCCGCCTCCAGGGCCAGCTCGGTGAGCGCCTGGCTCAGCTCGGTGCCCAGGATCTTGATGGTGGAGGCCGCGGGGCCCGGATCCTTGCCGCTGGAAACCAGTGCGAGGGTGCGGTATTCGAGGATCTCCAGCACGTCCGCGCGCAACCGCGCGTCGGCGAGCTTGGCCGCGAACGCCGGATCGTCGATCAGCACGCCGCCGCCGGGCGCGACCTGGGTCCGGGCGGCCTGCGCCAGCTCCTCGGCCATGACCTGCAGGGCCGGGGCCGCCGCGCCGCCGCCGCGCTCGAAGTTGAGCAGGAACTTGGCCACGGTCCAGCCGTCGTCGATCTGCCCGAGCACGTTGGCCTTGGGCACCCGCACCTGATCGAAGAACACCTGGTTCTGCACCTGCTCGCCGGAGGTCATGACCAGCGGGCGAATCTCGATGCCGGGCGCGTCCATCCGCATCAGCACGAAGGTGATGCCCTGCTGCTTCCTGGCCTGCTTGGAGGTGCGCACGAGCGCGAAGATCCAGTTGGCCTCGGTGGCGTGGGTCGTCCAGATCTTGGAACCGGTGACCACCAGGTCGTCGCCGTCGTCGACCGCCGCCATCGACAGCGAGGCCAGGTCCGAGCCGGCCTCGGGCTCGGAGTAGCCCTGGCAGAAGAAGACCTCGCCGGTGAGGATGCGGGGGAGGAAGAAATCCTTCTGCTCGGCGGTGCCGAACGCCATGATGGCGTGCGAGACCATGCGAATTCCCATGGGGGACAGGTTCGGCGCCCCCGCGAGGGTGCATTCGCGCCCGAAGATGTAGTGCTGGGTCAGGCTCCAGTCGCAGCCGCCGTACTTCACCGGCCACGCCGGTGCGGCCCAGCCGCGCGCGTGCAGGATGTGCTGCCACTCCATGCTGGCCTCGTGGTCCGGGTAGACGCTGGTGGCCAGGCGTCCGGCGCGGCGTATTTCCGGGGTCAGATTCTCATCGAGGAAGTGGCGCACCTCATCGCGAAACGCCAGATCACCGGTCGACCAGTCGAGGTCCACGAATACTCCTTGTGCGAAGAACTGAACCCCACCATCTCATTGCGTCACCCCTGCTGGCAAATGTGCTGGCACCCGCCTTCACTTGCCGTCCTTGACATTCCATAGTGGAGGAATATCCTGGGTGTATTCACGTTCCATTGTGGAACATGATCGGGAGGATTCAGAGATGGACATCACCGCCGGAACCCGCGCCTCCGACGCCGAACGCGCCGAAGTGGCCGAACTGCTGGGCCGTCACATGAGCCAGGGCCGGCTGGACCCCGGCGAATACAACGAGCGACTGGGCCTGGTCTACGGGACCGCGACCCGCGAAGACCTGCGGCTGGTGCTCAGCGACCTGCCCGCTCTGACCGAGCCCCCGCGCGCGAGCGTGGCATCGGGCCGCCTGCCCATCTGGCAGCGCATCGAGGGCGGCGCCTGGCTCGGGGTGAGCGTGCTCGTCCTGCTGATCTGGGCGGCGATCTCGATCGGGACCGGCGGCCTCACCTACTTCTGGCCGGCCTGGGTCATCGGCCCCTGGGGTGCGGTGCTCGTCTTCCGCGTCCTCACCGGCTGGGAAGCCGGCGCCGGGAGGCGGGTGCACGGCTGCGCCCGGTGAGCCCGAAGCGCGGATCGAACCCACCCGAAACGGGTGGTCTACACAAAGAAGAACGGCGTCCCGATGTACCGAGGTACACGGGACGCCGTTCTGGCACTTCGCCGGCTGAGTGAACAGCCACGCTGAGAATTACAGCGAGGTGATGTTCTCCGCCTGCGGGCCCTTCTGGCCCTGCGCGATGTCGAACGAGACCTTCTGGCCCTCGGTCAGCTCGCGGAAGCCGGTGGCGGCAATGTTCGAGTAGTGGGCGAAGACGTCGGGGCCGCCACCGTCCTGCTCGATGAAGCCGAAGCCCTTTTCAGTGTTGAACCACTTGACGGTACCGGTAGCCACGATGGACTCTCCTCTTTGTTTGGTGCGACCCACACTTTGCGGATCTGATGTCGCTGTAATGATTCCCCATGGAATCACTGGAAACACAAATGCGCGCCTGCGTCATGGTCAGCAGGCGCGTACTGAAGTCTGTGAGAACCAAAAGTTGCAACGCCACGAGGCTACCTGATCTTTCAATGATCCGACGAATTGGGTCCGCGGACCGAGCGCGAGCCGAACCGCCGGACCGGGAACCGGACGCGTTCCCGGCATACTCGGGGCAATCGCGATCGACCGGGTAACCTGGGCGGCTGTGCATCTGAAGAGTCTGACGCTGAAGGGTTTCAAGTCCTTCGCGTCCGCGACGACGCTGCGGTTCGAGCCCGGCATCACCTGCGTGGTGGGCCCCAACGGCTCCGGCAAATCGAACGTCGTCGACGCCCTGACCTGGGTCATGGGTGAGCAGGGGGCCAAGGCGCTGCGCGGCGGGAAGATGCAGGACGTCATCTTCGCCGGAACCGCGGGACGCGCGCCACTCGGTCGCGCCGAAGTGACGTTGACCATCGACAACTCCGACGGCGTGCTGCCGATCGACTACTCCGAGGTCTCCATCACCCGCCGCATGTTCCGCGACGGCGCCGGCGAGTACGAGATCAACGGCAACACCTGCCGCCTGATGGACGTGCAGGAACTGCTCAGTGACTCCGGCATCGGCCGGGAGATGCACGTCATCGTCGGCCAGGGTCAGCTCTCGGCCATCCTCGAATCGCGGCCCGAGGACCGGCGCGCGTTCATCGAGGAGGCCGCGGGCGTGCTCAAGCACCGGCGCCGCAAGGAGAAGGCGGTCCGCAAGCTCGACGCCATGCAGGCGAACCTGGCTCGCCTGACCGACCTCACCACCGAACTGCGCCGCCAGCTCAAACCCCTGGGCCGCCAGGCCGAGGTGGCCCGGCGCGCGGCCACCGTGCAGTCCGAACTTCGGGACGCGCGCCTGCGCCTGGCCGCCGACGACCTGGTGAGCCGCAGGCGCGAACTCGAGAGCCAGCAGAGCAAGGAGTCCTACGCGCGCGAGCAGCAGGTCACCGTGCACGCCGAACTCGACGCCGCCAACGCCGCACTCGCCCAGCAGGAATTCGAGCTCTCCCGGCTCACCCCGGGCGCCGAGGCCGCCGCGCAGACCTGGTTCCAGTTGTCCGCGCTGACCGAACGCGTCAACGCCACCATCCGCATCGCGCGTGATCGCGCGCGCAACCTCGCCATCGAGCAACCCACCGGCGCCGGGCGCGACCCCGACCAGCTCGAGCGCGAGGCCGAACGGGTCGAGATGGAAGAGGCCGAACTGCTCGCGGCCGTCGAGATCGCCACCGAGACCCTGGAATCCGCGCGCGAGGCGCTCTACGAACGCGAACAGGCCGCCAAGGCCGCCGAACAGGCGCACCTGGCCGCCGTGCGCGCCATCGCCGACCGCCGCGAGGGCCTGGCCCGGCTCGCGGGCCAGGTCGACACGCTGCGCTCGCGCGCGCAATCGGTGGACGGGGAGATCACCCGCATCTCGGACTCCATCGCCGAGGCGCGCCGGCGCGGGGCCACCGCCGACACCGAGTTCGAGTCCGTCCAGGAGGAATTGGGCGAACTCGACGCCGGTGAGGCCGGACTGGACGCGCAGTACGAGCACGCCGCCGAAGCGCTGAAGCTGGCCGACGAGCGGGTCGACGAACTGCGCGACCGCGATCGTGAGGCAGGCAAGCGCGTGGCCTCGCTCTCCGCGCGCATCGAGGCGCTCACCATGGGCCTGGCCCGGCGCGACGGCGCGGCGTGGCTGCTCGAACACCGCTCCGACGGATTGCTCGGCCCGCTCTCGGGGCTGTTGCGCGTGCACGGTGGATTCGAAGCCGCCGTCGCGGCCGCGCTCGGTCCGCTCGCCGACGCGGTGGCCGCCGACACCGGTCCGTCCGCGCACGCCGCGGTGCACGCGCTCAAGGAGGCCGACGGGGGCCGCGCCGCGCTGGTGTACGCCGGTGCCGCGGAACCGGACTCGCGCGCACGCGGCGACCTGCCGGGTGCGGCGCGGTGGCTCGCCGAGGTCGTGGAGTGCCCCGACCACATGCGCGGCGCCATCGCCGCGCTCACCACCGGCATCGCCGTCGTCGCGGATCTCGCCGCCGCCGACCAGGTGCTGCGCGCCCGCCCGGAACTGCGCGTGGTCACCCGCGACGGCGACCTCACCGGTGCGGGCTGGGTGCTCGGCGGCTCCGATCGCGCACCGAGCCAGCTCGAGATCCAGGCCGAGATCGACGCCGCCACCACCGAACTCGCCACCTGGCAGCGCACCGCCGAGGAACTCGAGGCCACGCTCGCCGGGGCGCTCGCCGAGCAGACCGACCGCAAGGACGCGGTCGAGCACGCGCTGCTGGCCCTGCACGAATCCGATCAGAACCTGGTCGCCATCTACGACCGGCTCGGGCGGCTCGGGCAGACCGCGCGCACCGCGCAGCGCGAATGCGAGCGACTCGTCGCCCAGCGCGCCGAGACCGAGGCCGGGCGCACCGACACCCTCGCCAAGCTCGAGGAACTCGAGGCGCGGCTGCGGCACGCCGAGGCCGAACAATCCGAGGTGGGCAGCGAATCCGCCGGCACCGAAACCGCGGGGTACGCCCGCGAGGAGGCCGCCGCCGCGCTCGCCGAAGCCCGGACCATGGAGGTCGAGGCGCGCCTGAGCGTGCGCACCGCCGAGGAACGCGCGGAATCGGTGCGCGGCAAGGCCGACGGGTTGCGCCGGGCCGCGCGCGCCGAACGCGAGAACCGGGCCCGCGCCGAACGCCAGCACGCCGCGCGCACCCGCGCCGCCGAGGTCGCCGCCACGGTCGCGGACTCCGCCGAGCGGATCGCCGCCCAGCTGGAGAAGGTCGTGGCCGAGGCCGCGGCCCGCCGCGACGAACTGGTGCGCCGCCGTACCGAATTCGCCGCGCAGGTGGATCAGACCAAGGAGCGCGCCCGCGCGCTCAACACCCAGCTCGCCCAGCTCACCGACACCGTGCACCGGGACGAGGTCGCTCGCGCGCAGGCCGCGCTGCGCATCGAACAGCTGGAAGCGACCATCTCCGAACAGTTCTCGCTCGCGCTGGACGATCTCATCGGGGAGTACGGTCCCGACACCCTCACCCCGCCCTCCGCGGTCGAGATGATCGAGTACGAGCAGGCCCGCGAACGCGGCGAGGCGGTCACCGAACCGCAGCCCATGCCGTACGACCGGCCCACCCAGGAACGCCGGGCCAAACGCGCGGAGAAGGACCTGGTCACCCTGGGCAAGGTCAATCCCCTTGCGCTGGAGGAGTTCGCGGCGCTGGAGGAACGGTACAACTTCCTGGCCACCCAGCTCGAGGACGTCAAGAAGGCGCGCCAGGATCTGCTGGATGTCGTGGCCGAGGTCGACGCCCGCATCCTGCAGGTGTTCACCGAGGCGTGGGAGGACGTGGAGCGCGAGTTCGTCGGGGTGTTCGCCAAGCTCTTCCCCGGCGGTGAGGGCAGGCTGCTGCTGACCGATCCCGCCAACATGCTCACCACCGGCATCGAGGTCGAGGCCCGGCCGCCGGGCAAGAAGGTCAAGCGGCTCTCGCTGCTGTCCGGTGGCGAGAAGTCGCTGACCGCGGTCGCGTTGCTGGTGGCCATCTTCCGGTCGCGGCCGTCCCCGTTCTACGTGATGGACGAGGTCGAGGCCGCGCTCGACGACACCAACCTGCGCCGGCTCATTACACTCTTCGAACAGCTGCGGGAGAAGAGCCAGCTCATCGTGATCACCCATCAGAAGCCGACGATGGAGATCGCCGACGCGCTCTACGGCGTCAGCATGCGCGGTGACGGCATCACGCAGGTCATCTCCCAGCGGTTGCGCGGGGAGAACCTGGTGGGCGCGGCGACCTGAAGGCCGAATCCCGTTGACCGGGAGTGAAATACCCGACAGCGCGAGTATGTGAAACATGATCACGTAGCTATGGCCGGCCGAATACTGTCCGGTGACCATGAAGCGTTCTATTGCAGGTATCGCCCTCGGTGTCGCCGCCGCCCTCGCTGTTCCGGTCCCCGCGGCGCTGGCCGATACGGGTTCCTCCTCGCTCTCCGGCGGCGGCGGATCGTCGTCGCTGTCCGGTGGCACCGGGTCCTCCTCGCTGTCGGGCAACGGCGGGACCAAGCCCAGCTACGACCAGTGGATCGCGGACGTCACCGTGGTGGCCGACGAGGCGCGGGCGTACCTGAGCACGCGGCTGCCGGCCGCGGGCAAGCCCGCCATCGTGTTCGACATCGACAACACCACGCTCGAGACCACCTACAACGCCGCGCCCATCACCCCGGCCATCCCGCCCATGCTGGCGCTGGCGCAGTGGGCCAAATCCCAGGGCGCCGCACTGATCTTCGTGACCGGGCGGCCCGCGCTCATGGGTGTCTACACCCAGGCCAACCTGCAGGCGGTCGGATACACCGTGGAACGGCTGTACGGCACCCAGCCGCAGACCCTCTCGGCCGGTTCGGCGGGGCTCGAGGCGTACAAGACCGCCAGCCGCATCGACATCGAGTCCCGCGGGTACACGATCGTCGCCAACATCGGGAACAGCGCCTCGGACCTGGCGGGCGGGCACGCCGAACGCACGTTCAAGCTGCCGGACTACGACGGCGCGCTGAACTGACGCGCCGAACTCGCGGCGCGGGCCGCCGACGCCCCCGGGATTGTCCCGGGGGCGTTTTCGTTGACGCGGGCCCGCGCCGCCCGCGCGGAACCTAACCCGCCAGGCGCGCTTTGATCTGTGCCGCACCGGTTTCGGTCAGCCAGTCGTCGAAAGTGCGCAGGCCCGGGTGGATGTCGCGGACCGCGGCGATGTCCGCGTGCCAGCCCTTGCCCGCGTGCGCGGTGAGCCAGACGTTGGTCACCTCGGGGCCGAGCACGCGGGCCTGATCCTCGGTCACCTCCGCGTATTCGACGGGGTGCCCGGTGCTTTCGGCGATGCGGGCCGCCGCCGCGACCGGGGTGGGGTCGTCGCCGGCCAGTTCCAGCACGCGGCCGTGGAAGCGGTCCGGGTCGGTGAGCGCCAGCGCGGCGATGGCGCCCACATCGGCGAGGGCGATCACCTGCAGCGGGGCGTCGGCGACGAACAGGTGCCGGTGCACGCCCGCGTCGGTGAGGCCGTCCACCGGGGAGTTCCGCAGTAGATAGTTCTCCATGAAGCGGACCGGCCGCAGGATGGTCCACCGTAATCCGCTCGCGCGCAGCGCGTCTTCGATGCGGCGCTTGCCGTGCGCGCCCCACGGGCCTTCCTCCTTCAGGCCGGCGACACCCGTGAAGACGACGTGGTCGATACCCGTGGACCGCGCCGCCGCGATGAACGCGGTACCGCGCCCCGCCTCCAGTTCGGTGTCCCAGGCGCCCTCGGCGTAGGTGGCGGGCGGCACCAGCAGTGCCGCGCGCACCCCCGCCAGCGCCACCGCGAGGGTCGCCGGGTCGTCGAAGTCGCCGACGGCCAGTTCCGCGCCCGCCGCGGCGAGCGCGCGGGCCGCCGGAGCGTCCGGGTCGCGCACCAACGCGCGCACCGGGATTCCGATATGCAGCAAATGTCGGGCTGTCGCTCCGCCCTGCTGTCCGGTGGCCCCGGTGATGAGAATCGGATCTCGTTGAACAGACATGAAGTTCGCTCTCCTGGATAGTATTCGGGTCGAGCAACCCGTATCCGGACGCTACGTCCGCCCCGCAGCCCCGCCCACCCCCGCGACGAGAGCCCCGTAACGAAATGACCGCCCCCCGCGCCTCCCGCTCCGGCCCCGCCTCCACCCCGCCGCCCTCGCCCCCAGCCGCCTCGCGCGTCCTCCCGCCGCCCGCTGCCGGGACCGGCGCCGCCCACGATCCCTACGGCCTGAGCCCCCACCTCGCGTCCGGTGTGCGAGCCGATCGTGGCGCGGCCACCCGGATTCCGGCCCTCCCCGGCATCGGTTCGGCGGCACCGGCTTCCGGCACCGAGGTTCCTGGCCACCGGCCCACTGTGCCGACGTCCACCCACCCGGACTCGAGTACAAGCGCCGGGAGCACCAGGGACGTGCGGGTCGGAGTGCGTCCGGAGATCGGTTCGAGGGCAGCGGCTTCCGGTGTTGCGGGTTCGGCCGCGAGTATCAGGGCCGACGCGCGCAGGAACCGAGCGTTGGTGCTGGCCGCGGCGCAGCGGGCGTTCGCCACCGAGGGGGTCGACGTCTCGCTGGCCGAGATCGCGCGGCGGGCGGGGGTGGGGGCTGGGACCGTGCACCGGCATTTTCCGGCCAAGGCCGAACTGCTCGAAGCCGTGCTGCAGCAGCGGATCGACCGGCTCACTGCGGTCGCCGTCGGATACCGGGACGCGGTCGATGCCGGGGTCGCGTTCTTCACCTTCTGCACCGAGGTGGTGGTCTCGACCCCGGGCAACCAGGAGTTGTGCGAGGTCACCGCGCAGGACGGGTGGCCGAGTCCGGTGCTGCGGCAGGCGGGGGAGCGGTTCCACCTCGCGCTCGGCGAGCTGCTGGCCGGCGCGCACGCCGCCGGCGCGGTGCGGGCGGACCTCACCCTCGAGGACGTGCTGGCGCTGTTCACCGGATGCGTTGCCATCCAGCACCTCTCACCCGGGCAACGGGCGCTGTCCCGGGGCGCGGGTCTGGTGCTGGAGACCATGCGACCGCCCGCCGGGACCGCTGTCACGAAAGCCGGAACTCGCGCCCGGCCCCGTAACGAAACCTCGTCGCGTAACGAAACGCGACACTGCCCCATCTGCGTCGCGCCCCTGCCCGCCGGGCGTTCGGGCCGCCCCGCGCGGTACTGCTCACCCGCCTGCAGGCAGAAGGCGCACCGCCGCCGGCGTTCGCTCGAAAACTGCTGACGCACCGGACATCCGCTTTCCCGTCACGTGAAAGTGACTGATGTGCATACCAATTCGTGACCAGCGGAGGCGACCGAAATGCCCCGGTCCGGCAGTAGGCTTCGCTGCGTGGTTTGGGTGTCTGCGATCGCTTTCGGCGTCGCGTGGTGGCTCGGTTGGTATCTCCTGGCTCGCGATTCGCGGAAGCCGGCCTTACGCCGGGCCGGAATCGGATTGCTCGCGTACGCGGCGGCGGTGGTCGCCGATCGCCTCGTCGGCGGAGAACCCTGGTTCGACGGACTGCACGTGGTGCTCGTCAGTTTGCCCGCGGTGGCCTGGAGCGGCGTCTTCGTCGCCCTGCTGCCCGACCGCTGGAACGCGCGCGCGGACCGGTTGTGGCGGCTGATCTTCCTGCCGATCTGCGGATTCGCGGCGATGCCGGGCGCGGCGGGCCTGATGCCCGCCGCCTACCTGCTGGGCACCCTGGCGATCATGGCCCTGCTCGGCACCATGCTGGCGGTGCTCGGCCGCCAATGCGACTGGGCCGAGGACTCCCGCCGTCCGGTCGCGAGCCTGTTCACCACCGGCGCGCTCATGTTCGGGCTCACCGCGGCCCTGATCCTGCTCGGCTTCAACGTGCTACCGCACAGCGGCATGCTCGCGGCGCTCGCGGTGGATCTGGTGCTGCTCGGGGTGGGCCTGGCGGTGCTCGACGCCTTCGACGAGGGCGAGGAGCTGTACCCGGACATGGCGCACTCCCTGCTGATCTCGGCCGTCACCGCCGCGGTGTTCGGCGGTCAGGCCGCCGTCGTGCTCGTCCTGGTCGGGGAGCGGCCCGCGCTGGTCGCGCTGTTCTTCGGCACGATCGCGGCGTCCGTCCTCATGCGAGTGCTCGAGGCGCCGCTGCACACGGGCATAGACCGCCTGGCCTTCTCCTCCAGGCCGCACCTGCGCGCGATCCGCACCGAACTGCGCACCACCGCGAAGTCCCTGCCCCGCAAGGCCTCCGGCACCGAGCCCTGCGCGGTGCACTGATCGGGTAGGGCCGGGCGCGCCCGGGTCCGGTGCCGAACATCCGGTGGCCGTGGGCCGTTCGGCGAGCGCCGGCGGCGCAGGCCGGTCGGATGTTCGCGGCAGCGACCGGATCGCGGTCGCGCCACGACCGAGCCGTGCCCGGGAATCACGGTGCGCGACAGGGCGCTCCGTGTGCCGCACCCGCGGTGATCGGCGTCGCCCCCGCCGTCACCCGGTGTGTTCGCTCCGCTGGACGGCCGCGGCTCAGAGCAGGTCGCTGACGTCGTTGGGTACGTCCACCGCGTACTTGCGCAGCGTTTCCATGGGCACCACCTCGAGGGCGTTCTCGTGGGTGGCGGCCAGCACCACCGGCGCCGCGACACCGTCCTCGTGCGCGTGTAGCCAGCGCACCGCCACCACACACCAGCGATCACCCGGCTGCAGGCCCGGGAAGTTGTTCTCCGGGCGCGGCGTCACGAGGTCGTTGCCGATCGATTTCTGGTGATCCAGGAATTCCGCGGTCACAACGGTGCAGACGGTGTGGCTGCCGAGATCTTCGGGCCCGGTGCTGCAGCAGCCGTCCCGGTAAAAGCCGGTGAGAGGATCGGTGCCACACTCCTCCAGCGGTCCCCCAAGCACATTTCGATCGGTCACGCCGCCGATCCTATTGTCTCGGTGTCGCATTCGCCGCTCCTTCCGAAGTGTGGTGCGTTGTCAAGCAGACCGGTCGGTCGTAGGTTTGCCATAAGGCGTGTCCGGCGGCGTGTCGATAGCGTTCACGTACCGATGTGTGCTACATGACACACCCCGTGAACTCGTCGGTAGGTGCGTGAATCGGGCAACACTCATCCCTCTGAGAGGATGGCCGCGTGACTGCACAAGCCTGGATCCTCATCGCCGTTATCGCCGCGGTCCTGCTGGTGGCGTTCGTCTCGGGATTCGTCCTCGCCAAGCGGCGGCGCATCTCGCTGACCCCGCCCGCCGAGGCCAAGCCCGAGCTGACCGACAAGTCGGGCGGCTATACGGCCTCGTCGGGATTCAGTTTCAGTCAAGGCGGCGGGACGGCGACGCTCCCGGCCCCGGCCCCCGAGCCGCTGCCCCGGACCGCGCCCGCGCCCGCCGAGCGCACCGAGACCGAGGGACAGCCCGCGGTCGGCGACGACGCCTCGGTCCCGCGCGACTCCGGCCGTCGTGGCATTCACGACGTCCGCCTGCCCGATCCGGTCCAGGGCCCCGAGCGTGCGCCCGAGGACGCCGACGCGGTCGAGACCGGGCAACCCGCGAGCGAGGCCGCCACCGCTCCGGCGGAGACCGCTGCCCCCGCGACGCCCGAGGTTCCCGAAGCCCCGGCCGCCCCCGAGACCGCCGCGCCCGCGGCGGAGGCAGCCGCCACCGCTCCGGCCGAGCCGGTCGCCCCCGAAGCGCCCGCGGCCCCCGAAGCGCCCGCCGCCCTCGAAAAGACCGCGCCGCCCGCCGAATCCGCGCCGGCCGAACCGGAAATCCTCATCCCCGAGATCGAGCCGACCGCGGGGCGCCTGACCCGCCTGCGCGGCCGGTTGTCCCGCTCGCAGAACGCGGTCGGCAAGTCCCTGCTCGGCCTACTCGGCGGTGGCGACCTGGACGAGGACTCCTGGGAAGAGGTCGAGGACACCCTGGTCATGGCGGACCTGGGCACCGCGGTCACCGCCACCATCGTGGCGCGCCTGCGCGAGGAGATGGCCCGCAGCACCGTCCGCACCGCCGACGACGCCCGCGCGGTGCTGCGCCGGGTGCTGATCGAGGCCCTGCGCCCGGAGCTGGACCGTTCCATTCGCGCCCTACCGCACGACGACCACCCGTCCGTGCTGCTGGTGGTCGGCGTGAACGGCACCGGAAAGACCACCACCACCGGCAAACTCGCGCGCGTGCTGGTGGCCGACGGCCGCCGGGTGCTGCTGGGCGCGGCCGACACCTTCCGGGCCGCGGCGGCCGATCAGCTGCAGACCTGGGGTGAGCGCGTCGGCGCGGAGACCGTGCGCGGTAAGGAAGGCGCCGATCCGGCCGCCGTCGCGTTCGATTCGGTGAGCGCAGGCATCGATCGCGGCGTGGACGTGGTGCTCGTCGACACCGCCGGCCGCCTGCACACCAAGACCGGTCTGATGGACGAACTGGGCAAGGTCAAGCGCGTGGTGGAGAAGAAGGCCGCCGTGGACGAGGTGCTGCTGGTGCTGGACGCTACGGTGGGCCAGAACGGACTCACGCAGGCGCGGGTCTTCGCCGAGGTCGTCGACATCACCGGTGTTGCCCTGACGAAGCTGGACGGTACGGCCAAGGGCGGCATCGTCTTCCAGGTACAACACGAGCTCGGCGTTCCGGTCAAACTGGTCGGTTTGGGTGAGGGCGCGGACGATCTCGCACCCTTCGAACCCGGGGCTTTCGTCGACGCGCTGCTGGGCTGACCGGCCCGGAACCACGCGCATCAGGGGAAACACCGACATCCTCACAGCACCCGCGTAACAGCGGTGCGACGTTGGAAACCTGACCGCAACAGTGCAATCTCATCCGTTCACCTAGGTGAAACGCGGCAGGATCACAGCGGAAACACCAACTGAGGAACCTCATTGCAGGCTCGATTTGCCGGATTCGGCAGAGCCCGAGATGAGGAGGAACTAGAGGTGGCGTTTCCGTTAACCGGTGCACCTGACGCCGGAGACACCGCATGGATGCTGGCCAGCGCCGCACTCGTGCTGCTGATGACCCCGGGTCTGGCATTCTTCTACGGCGGCATGGTCCGTGCGAAGAACGTGCTGAACATGATCATGATGAGCATCAGTGCCATGGGCGTGGTAGCCGTCCTATGGGTGCTGTACGGCTTCTCGATTGCCTTCGGTGAGGACAAGGGCAATCTGATCGGCGATCCGACCCAGTACTTCGGTCTGAAGGGTCTGATCGGCGGCACGTACCTCGCCAGCACGGCCGAGGACGGCGCGACGACGGCGGCGAGCATTCCGCTGGCCGGCACGATCCCGCTCACGGTCTTCGTGGCCTTCCAGGCCATGTTCGCGATCATCACCGTCGCCCTCATCTCGGGTGCTGTCGCCGATCGCCTGAAGTTCGGCGCCTGGCTGCTCTTCGCCGGCGTGTGGGCCACCGTGGTCTACTTCCCGGTCGCGCACTGGGTCTTCGCCTTCGACGGCGTCACCTCCGAGACCGGTGGCTGGATCGCCAACAAGCTCAAGGCGATCGACTTCGCCGGTGGCACCGCGGTCCACATCAACGCCGGTATCGCCGCGCTGGTCCTGGTGCTGGTGCTGGGCAAGCGCAAGGGCTGGCCGCAGACCCCCATGCGCCCGCACAACCTGCCGTTCGTCATGCTCGGCGCGGGTCTGCTGTGGTTCGGCTGGTACGGCTTCAACGCCGGTTCCGCGGTGGGCGCCAACGGCATCGCCGGCGCCACCTTCGTCACCACCACCGTCGCCACCGCCGCGGCCATGCTCGCCTGGCTCCTGGTGGAGAAGCTGCGCGACGGCAAGCCGACCTCGCTCGGCGCGGCCTCGGGCATCGTGGCCGGTCTGGTCGCCATCACCCCCTCCTGCTCCTCGGTGAACGTGCTCGGCGCCCTCGCCATCGGCGTCATCGCCGGTGCGCTCTGCGCCCTGGCCGTCGGCCTGAAGTTCAAGTTCGGCTTCGACGACTCGCTCGACGTGGTCGGCGTCCACCTCGTCGGCGGTATCGTCGGCACCCTGCTGGTCGGCCTGTTCGCCGCGCCCGAGGCCCCCGCGGCCGTGGCCGGTCTGTTCTACGGCGGCGGCTTCGAGGTCCTGATCAAGCAGGCCGTCGGCGCCGGTGTGGTTCTCGCCTACTCGGGTATCGCGACCCTGATCATCGCCCTCGCCATCAAGTTCACGATCGGGCTGCGAGCCGATGAAGAATCCGAGTTCGTCGGCATGGACGAGTCGGAGCACGCGGAATCGGCATACGATTTCGCTGCTGTGGGTGGCACGGCACGTACCACCGCCGTCAAGGAGGCATGACGCATGAAACTGGTAACCGCAATCGTCAAACCGTTCACGCTCGAGGACGTGAAGTCCGGTCTGGAGCAGGCGGGCGTGCTCGGCATGACCGTCAGCGAGGTCCAGGGCTACGGCCGCCAGAAGGGCCACACCGAGGTGTACCGCGGTGCGGAGTACTCGGTGGATTTCGTCCCGAAGGTCCGGGTCGAGGTCGTCGTGGACGACGCGTCGGTCGAGAAGGTCGTCGAGGTCATCGTCGAGGCCGCCCGCACCGGCAAGATCGGTGACGGCAAGGTCTGGGTCACCCCCGTCGAGGGTGTCATCCGGGTCCGCACCGGCGAGCGTGGATCCGACGCTCTCTGAGCGAACACGGATCCGAGCTCGCTGAGCACTGAAGATCGATGAGCGGCGGCCCCGCTCCCGCCCGGCTCACCCCGGCCGGGACGGGGCCGCCTCCGTGCTTTTCCCGGGCGAGAGGTTCCGGACGGCGCACGACGCGCCCGGGACGCCGAACTGAACGAGGTGGGTAGTTGTGGGATTCGAGCAGGCACGCGACGAGCAGGGTTCGGGCGCCAAGTCCAATGGGGCATCGGATCTGGTCCGGGCGCGCACCCAGTTGCTCGCCGAGCATTCTGCCCACGGGCGCAGCTCCCGGCTCGATCCCGAGGCCCTGCGCCAGGCCCTGGTCGATCTCTTCGAATTGTGGCTGACCACCAAGGCTTCCGAGGTCGGCATCACCGCCGACAGTGGGCTGGCCATCGTCGCGGTGGGCGGACTCGGCCGCCGCGAGATGCTGCCCTATTCCGACCTGGATCTGGTGCTGCTCTACGACGGCGTCGATCCCAAACGGGTGGCCGAGGTCGCCGATCAACTCTGGTATCCGCTGTGGGACGCCCACATCAAACTCGATCACAGCGTGCGCACCGTCCCGCAGGCGCTGCGGGTGGCCGCCGATGATCTGACCGCCGCCCTCGGCATGCTCGAGGCCCGCCACATCGTGGGCGACGAGGGGCTGAGCAATCTGCTGATCAGCGGTGTGCGCCGGGACTGGCGCACCGGAATCCGTTCGCGCTTCGACGCTTTGATCGCCCAGGCCGAGACCCGCTGGCGGCGCAGCGGGGAGATCGCGCACCGCGCCGAACCCGACCTCAAGAACGGGCGCGGCGGCCTGCGCGACATCCAGCTGCTGGACGCGCTGGCCATCGCGCAGCTGACCGACGCCATGCCGGGGCTCGGCCCCGACGTGCCCGGCGGGGGACTGCTGCAGGCGCATCGCCGCCTGCTGGACGTGCGCACCGAACTGCACCGGGTGGCGGGCCGCGCACGGGACCAGCTGCGCGCCCAGGACGCCGACGAGATCGGCGCCGCGCTGCGCGTCGGTGACCGCTTCGATCTGGCCCGGACCCTGAGCGACGCCGCCCGCACGGTCAGCTATTCCGCCGACGTCGGGCTGCGCACCGCCGCCAACGCCCTGCCCCGGCGCGGGCTCGCCCGGCTGCGGCGCATGCCGGTGCGGCGCCCGCTCGACGAGGGCGTGGTCGAGCACGCCGGTGAGGTGGTGCTCGCGCGCGACGCGCGACCGCAGCGCGATCCCGGGCTGATCCTGCGGGTGGCGGCGGCCTCGGCGCAGACCGGGCTGCCGATGTCGGCGACCACGCTCAACCGGCTGTCCGAGGACGCGCCCGAACTGCGCGAACCGTGGCCGAAGGAAGCGCTCAACGATCTGCTGGTGCTGCTCGGGTCGGGTCGCGGCGCGATCGAGTCCATCGAGGCCCTGGACCGAACGGGCCTGTGGGGCAGGCTCTTTCCGGAGTGGGGCGTGGTGCGCGATCTGCCGCCGCGCGATGCCATGCACACCTGGACCGTCGATCGCCATCTCATGGAGGCGGTGTCGCAGGCGGGCGCGCTGGCCACCCGGGTCGCGCGCCCGGACCTGCTGCTCATCGGGGCGCTGCTGCACGATATCGGCAAGGGGCGCACCGAGGATCACAGCGTCGTCGGCGCGGAACTGGCGACCTCCATCGGCCGGCGGCTGGGGCTGTGGCCCTCGGACGTGCGCACGCTCTCGGCCATGGTCCGGCACCATCTGCTGTTGCCGGACACCGCGACTCGCCGCGATCTGGCCGATCCGGACACCGTGAACATGGTGGTCGAGGCGCTCGAGGGTGATCCGCAACTGCTCGAACTGCTGCACGCGCTGGCCGAGGCCGATTCGCTCGCCACCGGCCCGGGGGTCTGGAACGACTGGAAGGCCTCGCTCATCGGCGATCTGGTGCGCCGCTGCCGGCTCGCGATGGCGGGGGAGGAGCTGCCCAAGCCCGAGCCGATTCCGGAGGAGTTGCGCGTGCGGGCCGAAAAGGGCGGCGTGCACGTGGAATTGAAGCCGGGGCAGGGTCGCTACACCCATGTGGTCACCGTGGTGGCCCCGGACACGCCGGGGCTGCTCTCCGATGCCGCCGGGGTGCTCGCGCTGCATTCGCTGCGGGTGCTCTCGGCGAGTCTCGACGGTATCGGCGAATCGGCCATCGATACCTTCGTCGTCGCCCCGCGATTCGGTGATCCGCCGGATCCGGGTCTGCTGCGCCAGGAATTGATCAGGGCCATCAACGGGGATTTGGATCTGGTTTCGGTGCTCGCGCGAAAGGAACGTGAGGCCGGTGGAACCCAGCCCAGTCCGTACGCGCAGGCGAAACCGCGGGTGATCTGGTTCGAGACCGCCGAACCCGGACGGGTGCTGCTGGAATTGCGTGCCGAGGACCGTATCGGATTGCTGAGCCGTTTGGCGGCCGCGCTCGCGGAATCGGGCGCCAACGTGTGCTGGGCCAAGGTCGGGACCATGGGCGCGGCGGTCGTCGACTCGTTCTGCCTGGACCTCGGCGCGGCCGACTCGCCGGAACGCCGAGCCGAGATCGAGGCGGCGGTGCTGGGGGTGGTGCCTCCGCAACAACCGAAGAAATCGCCCGAATCGGACACGGAAAACGATTCAACCTCGATTTTCTGAACGATTGCTAGGAAGTTGGATTAGCTGGCAAACCAACTGTTTGCCAGTTAATCCGATTGTTGCACGCAATTAGCTGAAGTGCGGATAGCGTGATCCCCGGCACACCCTAATATCGCCTCATCCCGAGCTGTTACAGCCTTTGAGGGGAGCAGTTGGTGGCAATCGAAGTTGTTTCCGCGTCGACTATGACGAGTGATATGACCACGCACATTGCCCGCTGTGTCGGTGGCGACCGCTGGGTCGTCTCGTGGCTGCCCGGGCGAACACTGACCGGTCCGCAGGCGGTGACAGCCATGACCATCGCGGCCACCGTCACCGATCCGCGCGAACCATCCCGGGCCCAATGGGCCGTCCTGGACGGCCTCGCCCTCCAACTCGGCCTGACCGCCCGCGAAGCCGTCGGGATGGTCGCCGGCGAGCGCCACGACCTCCGTCGCCCGGTCGCTTCGCCGCGACCTCGCTCCCTGGAATAACGGCCCGCCGCGTTCCCCACTACCCTGGTATCTCGAGTGACGTCCCTCGAGATCAGGAGCATCGGTGTTCGAATCCCTTTCCGACCGGTTGGCCGGTGCCCTCAAGGACCTTCGCGGAAAGGGGCGCCTGTCTCCGGCCGATATCGATGCGACCGCGCGGGAGATCCGGCTCGCGCTGCTCGAGGCCGACGTCGCGCTGCCCGTGGTCCGCGCCTTCATCGCCAAGATCAAGGAGCGGGCCAAGGGCGCGGAGGTCTCGGCCGCGCTGAACCCGGCGCAGCAGGTCGTCAAGATCGTCAACGAGGAACTCGTCGGCATCCTGGGCGGCGAGACCCGGCGGCTGCAGTACGCGAAGAACCCGCCCACGGTCATCATGCTGGCCGGTCTGCAGGGCGCGGGTAAGACCACCCTGGCGGGCAAGCTCGCCAAATGGCTCAAGGGACAGGGACATCAGCCGCTGCTGGTGGCCTGCGACCTGCAGCGCCCCGGCGCGGTCACCCAGCTCCAGGTCGTCGGCGAGCGGGCCGGCGTGCCGGTGTTCGCGCCGAACCCGGGCACCTCCATCGGCGGCGGCGAGAACCCGCTGGGCGTCTCGGCCGCGGATCCGGTGCTGGTCGCGCGCCAGGGCATCGACGAGGCCCGGAACAAGCAGTACGACATCGTGATCGTCGATACCGCGGGCCGCCTCGGCATCGACGCCGAGCTCATGTCCCAGGCCGCCGGCATCCGCGACGCGGTGAACCCGGACGAGATCCTGTTCGTGCTCGACTCCATGATCGGCCAGGACGCGGTCACCACCGCCCAGGCGTTCCAGGACGGCGTCGGCTTCACCGGCGTCGTGCTCACCAAGCTCGACGGTGACGCCCGCGGTGGCGCGGCGCTGTCGGTGCGCGAGATCACCGGCAAGCCCATCCTTTTCGCCTCCACCGGTGAGAAGCTCGAGGACTTCGACGTCTTCCACCCCGACCGTATGGCCAGCCGCATCCTCGGCATGGGCGACCTGCTCTCGCTGATCGAGCAGGCCGAGCAGGTCTACGACGCCAAGCAGGCCGAGGAGGCCGCCCGCAAGATCGGCTCCGGCGAGCTGACCCTCGAGGACTTCCTCGAGCAGATGCTGGCCATCCGCAAGATGGGCCCGATCGGGAACCTGCTCGGCATGCTCCCGGGCGCGGGCCAGATGAAAGACGTTCTGGCGCAGGTCGATGACAAGCAGCTCGACCGCGTGCAGGCCATCATCCGCGGCATGACCCCCGCCGAGCGCGACAACCCGAAGATCATCAACGCCTCCCGCCGCCTGCGCATCGCCAACGGCTCGGGCGTCACGGTCTCCGAGGTCAACCAGCTGGTGGACCGCTTCTTCGAGGCGAAGAAGATGATGGGGATGATGAGCCGCCAGTTCGGCCTGCCCGGCTCGCGCGGCGGCAACAACAAGAAGGGCAAGGGCAAGAAGGGCAAGAAGGGCGGCCGCGGCCCGACCCCGCCGAAGATGCGCGGCGGTTTCCCGGGGATGCCCGGCCTGCCGGGCGGCATGCCCGCCGGGATGCCGGATCTGGGCAACCTGCCTGCCGGGCTGAACGAGCTGCCCCCGGGCCTGGAGGGCCTGGATCTCTCGAAGCTGAATTTCCCGAAGAAGTAGTCGCGTAGCGACCCTGAAGCGACCCCCGGCCTCGTCGAAATCGACGGGGCCGGGGGTGTTTTCGCGATCGGTCAGGTCGCCGTCGACGTCGGCTCCGGGCGGCGTCGGCGGCGGGCGCGGGCTATCTGTTCGGGATCCATCTCCGACTGGGACCAGGCCGCTGCGTACGCGAGGCTCGGGGCGCGGCCGGCGGCTATGTGGGCGAAGGCGCTGGCGGCGGCGCCCGGGCCGTCGCCGGCGGCTATGCGGTCGTAGAGGGCTCGGTGTTCGGAGCACTGTTCGGCGGCATCGCGATCGGCGGTCAGGCGGAAGAGCCACTCGGTGCGGGCGGCCAGGGGGCGCATCTGGGAGCTGAGCAGGGGATTGCCCGCCAACTCGATGATTTCGGCGTGGAAGGCGGCGTTGGCGGGGGCTATGCGCTGTGGATCGCGGGCGTGGGTGGCCGAAACCGCCTCGGCGAGACTGGCTTCCAGGGGGCCGATCGTGGCGGGGGTGGCGTTCTCGGCGGCCAGGCGGGCGGCCAGGGACTCCAGGACCTCGCGGACATCGAAGAGGTGATTCACGTCGGCGGGGGTGAAAGGCGCTACCAGCGCGCCCTTTCCGGGCACGAGCAGGACCAGGCCCTCCGCGGCCAGCATGCGCAGCGCCTCGCGCAGCGGAATGCGCGACACCTCGAGTTCGGTGGCGAGATCGCGCTCCACCAGGCGCTGGCCCGGGCGCAGTTCGACGCCGACGATGCGCGCCTTGATCGACTCGTAGGCGCGGTGGCGTAGAGAACCTGGTTCCGTCACAACTCTCCACAGTATCGGGGCGCGGGGCGGGTTTTCCGGACCGAAACATTGGCGGAACGTTCATGCCACACCCGGGACCGACAGTTAACGGTATACCACTAACTGGAGGTTCGATCGTGGACACGGCCCTGCGGCTGACCGGCGTCAGCAAGAGTTTCGGTGCGGTGCGCGCGCTGTCGGACATCGATCTCACGGTCGCGCTCGGCGAGGTGCACTGCGTGCTCGGGGAGAACGGCGCCGGGAAATCGACGCTCTGCAATCTCGTCTACGGCGGCGCGGCCCCGGACACCGGCGAGCTGCTGCTGTTCGGCGAGCCCTACCGCCCGCGCCGCCCCGCCGACGCACTCCGGCACGGAATCGCCATGGTGCATCAGCATTTCAGCCTGATCCCCACGCTCACCGTCTGCGAGAACCTCCTGCTGGGCGCCGGCTCGCGCCTGCGCCTGCCCCGCCGCGAACTCACCGACCGCCTCGCCCGTATCGAAGCCGAATTCGGTCTGCGCGTGGCACTCTCGGCTCGCGCGGAGGAACTCTCGGTCGGCGAGCGCCAGCAGGTCGAAATCGTGAAATGCCTGCTGCGCGAACCCCGCTTGGTCCTGCTCGACGAACCCACCGCCGTGCTGGGCCCCACCGAGGTCGAATCCCTCCTGGCCACCTGCCGCCGCATCGCCGACTCCGGCCGCGCGGTCGTCCTGGTCACCCACAAACTCGGCGAGATCGAGCAGGCCGGTGACTCGGCCACCGTCCTGCGCGGCGGGCGCGTTGCGGGCTCCGGGCCGCTGAAATCCTTCAGCCGCGGTGAGTTGGTCGAGTTGATGGTCGGCCGCTCGCTCGCCGACCTGGATCAGACTCTGCTCACGGGGGTGGTGGTAGCGGACGCTATCCCGGATCGGGGTGACGATGGTGCGGGGGCGTCCGTCGCGGCGACCGTCGATGCTGCGGCCGAACCCGGGGCAGAATCCGACCCCGCCGCGCGGGCCGGGATGGTCACCTACGCCTGGGCGAACAGCGGCGATCCGCATTCGCCGGCTCCGGACCGGGCCGCAGGGCTCGATGTGCCCGGGCGCTTCCCTCCGAGTTCGGCACCGCCCAGTGGAGAGCCCGGCGTGGCTGGGCCCGCGGCCGATGTCACCCCGGGGTCCGGCGGGGCGGTCACCGAACTGCGCCCGGTTGCGCCGGCACGCGAGAGTGCACGGCGCACAGCCGATTCCGCCGCCACGCCGCCGGTGCTGCGCACTGTCGGTTTGAGCCTGACACGCCCCGACGGCGCCGCCGCCCTCGATGGCGTCGAGTTGGAGTTGCGGCCGGGCGAGATCACCGGCATCGCGGGCGTGGAGGGCAACGGTCAGAGCGAACTGGTCGCCGTCCTGAGCGGTGCCCGCCGCCCCGATGCGGGGCAATTCCTGCTGGGTGCAACCGATCTCACGCATGCGACCCCCGCCGCCCGGACCGCGCACGGCCTGGGCGTGATCCCCGAGGATCGCCACCACGAGGGCTGCGTCCCCGCGATGACCGTCGCCGAGAACCTCACCCTCGGCCGCCTCGCCGAATTCCGCCGCTACGGTCTGCTCGACCGTAAAGCCATGGACGCCACCGCGACCCGTGCGATTGCCCACCACCGCATCAAAGCCTCCGGCCCGCGCGCGCCCATGCGCACCCTGTCCGGCGGCAACCAGCAAAAGGTGGTGGTCGCAAGGGAATTGGCTCTCCCCGGCCTCCGCTGTCTCATCGCCGCCCAACCCACCCGCGGCCTGGACCTCGGCGCGGTGGACGCCGTCCTCACCCTCCTGCGCGAAGCCGCGGCGGCAGGCACCGCGGTCCTGCTCGTCTCCCACGAACTCCCCGAACTGCTGACCCTCTGCGACCGGATCCTGGTCGCCTACCGCGGCCGCCTCCTCGGCCCGGTGGCTCCCACCGATCCCGCCGCCCGAGAGAAGATCGCCCACCTCATGCTCGGAACAGCCGCATGACCGCCGACGCCCGCAAGGGGCTGCATACCCGTCCGCCTCGCGCAGGGGACGAGGCTCACGGTGCCGAGTCACACGGTCTCAACTCGGAGCCCCCGATCTCGATGCGGCGCGCGGGACATACCGACGTGGCCGCACCTGCCGATGCGCGGACCGACGCACCCGCCGAGGCTCGCGGTGCCGAGTCACACGGTCTCGACTCGGAGCTGCCGATCTCGATGCGGCGCGCGGGACATACCGACGTGGCCGCACCTGCCGACGCGCGGACCGACTCACCCGCCGAGATCTCGGGAAGCGCGGTTCTTCCGCGCGTGGCCCAGGATGCCGAGGGCGCCGGGAACACGCGAGGTTCCGGCCCGGTTCCCGCTGTCTCCGGCGACGGGCCCACGCGGAAGACCGGACCCGCTGCCGAATCCGGCCCCGAGACGCCGGACGTGGCGTCTCGCGACAGCGAATCTGCCACCGGTGTCGTGCCCCCGGCGGCCGACGCGGCCGATGATGCCCGCACGCCGGGTACGACCGGCGGCCGGTCGGTTGTGGCCCAGCTCCGCAAGGCGGCGAAACTTCTTCCCGCACCGAACCTCACGCGTGACCTCGCCGTCTACGGCGGGGCGGTGGCGGCCGCGCTGGCCGTCGGCCTGGCGCTCGTACTCGGCGGCGGCGCGTCGCCCGCCGCCGCCGCGGATGCCCTGTGGGAGGGGATGTTCGGGACCCCGTACGCGTTCGGCAGCGCGCTGAACATGGCGGCGGTGCTGGCGTTGATCGGCACCGGCTTCACGGTCGCGCACCGGGCCGGGCTGGTCAACGTGGGCGGGGAAGGCCAGCTCGCGCTCGGGGGGATCGCGGCCGCCGCCGTCGGGTTGTGGCTGCCCGCCGGAGCGCCCGCGGCCGTGGGGGTTCCGCTCGTACTGGCGGCCGGATTCGTGGCGGGCGCGGCGTGGGCGGGCATCGCGGCCGGGCTGCGGGTGCGGCGGGGGACCAGCGAGGTGATCACCACCCTGCTGCTGAACTTCGTCGGACTCGGGCTGGTCACGCTCGTCGTGCACGAGGCCGGACTGCTGCGCCAGCCGATCACCTCGTCGGAAACCCTGCCGCAGTCCGCGCCGCTGCCGGAGGGCGCGCGACTGCCGCTCCTGCGCGTCGAGGGCTCGCCCGCGACCATCGCGGTCGTGGTGGCGGTGATCGCCGCCGTGATCACCGCGATCGTGTTGCGGCGCACCGCGACCGGCACCCGGCTCACCGCCGTCGGGCAGTCCGAGGCCGCGTCGGCCCGGCTCGGGATCGGCGTGCACCGGCTGCGGTTCAGCGCGCTCGCGGTGGCGGGCGGGCTGGCCGGCGTGGCCGGTGCGGGCCTGGTCGCGACCGTTCCGTACGTGCTCGCCGAGCATTTCACCTCCGGCTACGGGTTCGCGGGTCTGGTGGTCGGGCTGCTGGCGCGCGGCTCGCTGACCGCGGTCGCCGGAATCTCGCTGGTGTTCGGGCTGCTCGCCTCCGGCGGCATCAATCTGCAACTGGCGGCGTCGGTTCCGGCGTCCTCGATCCAGGTGGTGCAGAGCGTGCTGATCATCTTCGTCGCCGGTGCGGTGCTGTTGCGTAAGGAGAACAAACGATGAGCGCCATCGGAGAGCTGCTCGACGGCGGTGTGCGACTGGCGATTCCGCTCGCGGTCGCCTCGGCGGGCGAACTCGTCAGCGAACGCGCGGGCGTGCTGAACCTCAGCGTCGACGGCATGATGCTGACCGGCGCCTTCGCGGGCGCGGTCGGCGCGCACAGCTCCGGCAGCGCGCTCGTCGGGGTGCTCTGCGCCCTGGTGGCCGCCCTGCTGGTCGCGGTCATCCAGGCGGTGCTGAGCGTGGCGTTGCGGGCCGACCAGATCGTCACCGGCATCGCCGCCAACGCCCTGGCGCTCGGCGCCACGACCTACGGCGCGCGCCTGTATTTCACCGAGGGACGGGCGGTTCCGGGTTTCGACCGGCTCGCCATCCCGATCCTCAGCGATATCCCGGTGATCGGCCGCGCCCTGTTCGCGCAGACCGCGCTCGGCTACCTGGCCATCGCGTTCGCGGTCCTGCTGGCCGTGGTGTTCTCGCACCGCACCGGCTGGGGCCTGGCGATCAGCGCCATCGGCGAGGACGCGCTCACCGCCGACCGATCCGGGTTGCCCGTCAAGGCTTTTCGCTACGCCGCCATCCTCGTCACCGGCATCGCCTCGGGTCTGGCCGGTGCGCACCTGGCGCTGGCCGACGTGCACGCCTTCACCGACAACATCACCGCCGGCGCCGGGTACCTCGCCGTGGTCGCGGTGATCGCCGGTAAATGGCGGCCCTGGCCGACCCTGCTGGCCTGCCTGCTCTTCGGCATCGCCCAGGCGCTGCAGTTCGCCGCGCCCGCGCTCGGCATTCACGTGCCGACGGCGGTCCTGGTCATGTCGCCCTATCTGCTCGCGGTGCTGGCGGTCAGCGGTCTGGTCGGCGCGAGCCGCGCACCTGCCGCCCTCACCCAGCCCTTCCTCCGAGAGGCCAAAGCATGACCCTGATTCTGACGCGCTCCGACGTGCTCGCGATGATCACGCTGCCCGAGGTCATCGCCGCGGTACGCGCCGCGCACGCGGAACTGGCGCGCGGCGAGGCCGTGCTGCCCGCGCCGCCGGCCATGCGACTGCCCGGCTCCGATGCAGCCTTCCTGGTCATGGCGGCCGCGTCCCGCAGCGCCGGAATGGCGGCGGTGAAATTGCTCGCCGACGTCCCCGCCAATCGGGATCACGCACTGCCGGTGCAGCGTTCGGCGATTCTGACGGTGAATACCGCGGACGGCGCCTGCGCGGCGCTGATCGACGGCGGCGCGGTCACCCGGTTCCGTACCGCCGCCGCGTCCGCGGTGGCGACGAAACTGCTCGCGCGCCCCGAGAGTCGCGTGCTCGGACTGATCGGCGCCGGCGCGCTGGCCCGCACCCACGTCGAGGCGCTGAGCGCGGTGCTGCCGTTCGAGCGCGTCGTGGTGTGGAGCCGGACCGATGCCACCGCCAAGGCTTTCGCGGCCGAGACGGGGGCCGAGGTAGCGGGCTCCCCGGCCGAAGTGGTGGCCGAGGCCGACGTGCTGTGCACCCTCACGCCCTCGAAAGACCCCGTGGTGCAAGGCGAATGGTTCCATCCCGGCTTGCACGTCAATGCCGTCGGGGCCCCGCCGCGCGCGGACCATCGCGAGATCGACAGCGAGGGGATGCGCCGCGCCCGCGTGGTGGTCGACAGCCGCCTGTCCACGCTGCACGAATCCGGCGACGCGCTGATTCCGTTGCGCGCGGGCGTCTTCGGGCCCGACCACGTCGGGGACGAGCTCGGTGAGGTGCTCATCGGCGCGAAACCCGGGCGCACCGATCCCGCGCAGATCACCCTGTTCAACTCCCTCGGCGTGGGCCTGCAGGATCTGGCCGCCGCCCGACTCCTCGTCGATATCGCCCGCCGCCGCGGCATCGGCACCGAGATCGACCTCGCCGCATGACGAACCGCCCCGCCCGAACGCCTGTATCTCAACCCCTCGAAGGAAGAACCATGAAGAAGATCGCAGCCGCCCTGCTGACCCTGGCCGTCGGCGCGTCCGTCGCCGCGTGCGGCAGTAGCGCCGAGGAGACCGGCTCCAAGGTGAAAGTCGGGGTGATGTTCCCGGGATCCATCTCCGACGACGGCTTCATGCAGTCCGGGTACGAAGGCTATCAACGACTGGAAAGCACACTGGGCGACAAGGTTTCGCTCACCAAGGTGGAGCAGGTCAGCACCGCCGACTACCAGCAGGTGCTCACCCGCCTCGCCTCGACCACCGACCTGGTGGTGTCCTTCGGCGGGCAGACCGATTCGGTGCTGCGCCAGGTCGCCCCCGCCTTCCCGAAGGTGAAGTTCGTCGAGATCGGCGGTCCTGCCGACGCGGCCCCGCTGAGCAATCTCGCCTACTACGACCCGGTGCAGGCCGACGGCGGGTTCCTCGCGGGCGCGTTCGCCGGGCTCACCACCAAGTCCGGGAAGGTCGCCTTCCTCGGCGGTATGGAACTGCCCGCGATCGTCAAGACCGCCAAGGCTTTCGAGCAGGGCGCCAAGCTCGCCAAGCCCGATGTCACGGTGCTGCCACCGCAGTACATCGGCGACTTCAACGACGTCGCGAAGGCGAAGCAGGCCACCCAGGCCGGTATCGGCGCCGGCGCCGACGTCTTCGGCCAGCAGCTCAACCTCGGGCATCAGGGTCTGGCCCAGGCCGCCAAGGAGGGCGGCGCGACCCTCGTCGGCGGGCCCCTGGTCAAGCCGTGCGGCTCCGAGGCCGCCTACGCCGCCTACGCGAAACAGGACACCGGCGCCGAACTGGAATACGCCGTCAACGCCGTGCTGAACGACAGCTTCAAGGCCGAACAGGTCCGATTCGGGATCGCCTCCGGCACCGGAGCCTCCGACCTGGTCGTCTGCACGGCCGATCCTGCAGTCACCGCCGCCATGGACAAGATCGAGAAGGACCTCGCGTCCGGCGCGGTCACCATCGGGTGAGGGGTCGGGCGCCCGCCGCATCGTGACGGCGGCGGGTGGCCGTGCTCGATCGCACGGAACCCGGATCCGCCCGGGGTACGTGACGAAAGATCCACCTCGGCAATGGAATCGGCATGCGGGTTCGTTCCTGATCGACGGGACGGGCCCGCATCGTCGTGCCGACTCGGTCCCGGCGGCAGCGGTGGCACGGGGCCGACCCGGAGCGGCGGACCCGCGGGGCCGACCCACTACGATGTGCGGAGGCCGAGACCAGGAGGTCGGACATGCGTCTGCATTTTCGCGGGGCGGTACTGCCCACCGGGGAATTCGTCGATCTGTGGGTGCACGACGGGGTGATCTCCTTCGAGCCCGTCGCGGACGCGGAGACCATTCACGCCTCGGGGTGGATCGTGCCCGGCCTGGTCGACGCGCACTGCCACGTGGGGATCAAATACGGTGGCGGGCACGAGGATTCGGAAGGGGCCATCGCGCAGGCGGAGGTCGAGCGGGACGCCGGGGTGCTGCTGCTGCGCGACGCCGGATCACCCATCGACACGCGCTTCGCCGACGAGCGGATGGATCTGCCGCGGATCGTGCGGGCGGGGCGGCACATCGCACGGCCCAAGCGGTACATCCGCGAGCTCGGGATCGATCTCGACGACGAGCGGGACCTGCCGGAGATCGTGGCCGAGCAGGCCCGGCGCGGCGACGGGTGGGTGAAGATCGTCGGGGACTGGATCGACCGCGCGGTCGGCGACCTGCGGCCGCTGTGGTCCGACACCGTGCTCAAGGAAGCCATCGACGCCGCCCATCGCGAGGGCGCGCGGGTCACGGCACACGTGTTCGGCGAGGACGCGCTCCCCGGCCTGCTGAACGCGGGCATCGACTGCATCGAGCACGGCACCGGCCTCACCGACGACACCATCGATTTCATGGCCCGCCACACCGTCGCCCTGGTGCCGACCCTGATCAACATCGACACCTTCCCCGAGATCGCCGCCGGCGCGGGCAGATTCCCCGTCTACGCCGCCCACATGCGCGATCTGCACGCTCGGTCCCGCGAGACCATCGGCAAGGCGCACGAGGCCGGCGTCCCCATCTACACCGGCACCGACGCGGGCGGCTCGATCACCCACGGCCGCATAGCCGACGAGATCATCGCCCTGACCGGCGCCGGCTTCACCCCCCACGACGCCCTCGGCGCCGCCTCCTGGAACGCCCGCGCCTGGCTGAACCACCCCGCGATAGAGCCCGGCGCCCCCGCCGACTTCGTCGTCTACCAGGACGATCCCCGCGAGAACCTGGCCGTCCTGTCCACCCCCTCCTGGGTGGTCCTGCGCGGCCACGTCTACGACCGCCGCGACCCGGTGACGGCGTACCGCTGAGCCGGCCTCGGGGACGACGTCGCAACCAAGTGCCCGCGTGATCCGTGCTGGTTCGCGCGGTGCACGTGCAAGAATTGATCCGTTCGGCGCGGAAACTGATCCATTCGAGCAGAAATTGATCCGTTCGAGCAGCAGACAGCTCCGTTCGGATTGTGCTCCGAATCGAAGCGACTCGATCGGCGCGCGGATTTGTTTGTCGCGCACGGGACTATGGCGACACATCGGACGGAAGTGACGATGACAGCGGAGGTTTCGACAATCCACCCCCTCGGCCCGATGACGCTGGACGACTGGCTAGCCGAAGAGCAGCCGTCCGATGGATCTCGTCTCGAGCTCATCCTGGGGTACCTCTACATGACACCTGCGCCGACCGGGTCGCATCAGCACGCTTCGCTCGAATTGGCCGTTGTCCTGCGTACCGCGCTGCGGGCGGCCGGTCGAACCGACCTGCACGTCCTGCCGGGTATTGCCGTGAAGATCAGCACGGCCTTCCGGACCGGGGTCATTCCGGATGTCGCGGTCGTCTCCGGCGGTATCGACCGGGTCAGCTACGGGCCGGATGAACTGCTGTTGGCGGTGGAGGTCTGGTCTCCGGGAAACACCCGGGAGGAGCGCGATACGAAGATCGCCGGATATGCCGCCGCGCGCGTGCCCTACCTGTGGGTGGTGGAGCTACCGGCGGGGAAGCCCGCCAAGTTCTGCGGGTACAGGCTCGGGGAAACGGCGTATCGCCAGGAGGTCTATGCCGCGGCGGGTGAGTCCGTCATCGCGCCGGCGCCGTTCCCGGTCACGGTGGATACGGCGGATCTGCGCTGACGGTGGAATCCCGCTGAGTGGTGCCCAGTGGTCCAATCTCGTGATTCCGGTCGCCTCGAGAGTGTGAATGGGTCATGCTTCACACGTTCTGGAGTTCGACCCGATGAGGAGACCTGCTGTGGGTTCCGTGGAGACCGTGATCGCCGGTCTGATCGCTAGCATTGCCGCCAAGATGTTCCTCGGCAGTGTCGATTCGCTCAGCTCGTCGATCAGCGCCCGATAGCGCCCGACCGACCGACGGCCCGCCCGGTAGTCTTGCGACCCGGCGGGCCGAGTCGTTTTCGGGGGAGACCGGCGGTACCGATGACAGGTGGGCGGAGGGCGATTTCTCGGGTTCGGGGCGGGTCTGGCAGAATGGCCCCTCGTCCTCATCGAGGAAAAGTGCAGCCCGTCTCCGGATACGTTCCGCGCGGCGGTCACACACTCAACGCAAAACCGGGCCCACCCCGTGTGGGCTGCTGAATTGCGGCCGTGACCACTCAGATCGCCCCCAGCGGCGGTCGCCACCGAAAGGCACAGCTAATGGCTGTTCGCATCAAGCTGACCCGCATGGGCAAGATCCGCAACCCGCAGTACCGCATCGTCGTCGCCGACGCGCGTACCCGCCGCGATGGCCGCGCCATCGAGTCCATCGGCATCTACCAGCCGAAGGAAGAGCCCTCGCTCATCGAGATCGATTCCGAGCGCGCCCAGTACTGGCTGGGTGTCGGCGCGCAGCCGACCGAGCCCGTGCAGCGCCTGCTGGAGATCACCGGCGACTGGCAGAAGTTCAAGGGCCTGCCGGGCGCCGAGGGCACCCTCAAGACCAAGGCCGCCAAGCCGTCCAAGCTGGACCTGTTCAACGCCGCGCTGGCCGCCGCCGACAGCGAGCCCACCGCCGAGGCCGTCACCCCGAAGAAGAAGGCCGCCAAGAAGGAAGAGGCCGCCGAGGCCGCTTCCGAGGCTGCCGAGACCCCGGCCGCCGAGTAATGACGGCCGTCGTCGCCGATGCCGTCGAACACCTCGTTCGCGGCATCGTCGCCAATCCGGATGACGTCAGCGTCGAACTGATCACCAGCCGTCGTGGCCGGACCGTCGAGGTGCACGTGCATCCCGACGATCTGGGCAAGGTGATCGGCCGGGGCGGTCGCACCGCCACCGCGCTGCGCACGCTCGTCGCCGGTATCGGCGGTAAGGGCATTCGCGTCGACGTGGTCGACACGGATCAATAGATGGAACTCGTCGTCGGGCGGGTCGCCAAGTCGCACGGTGTGCGCGGCGAACTCGTCGTAGAGGTCCGCACCGACGAGCCCGATCTGCGTTTCGCGCCCGGCGCCACCCTCGTGGGTCGGCTGCCGCGCGCGAAGCAGACGCAGAAGTACGTAGTGGAGTCGGCCCGGGAGCACTCGGGCCGGCTTCTCGTGCGTCTGGAGGGGCTCGTCCAGCGTGAAGCCGCGGACGCGTTGCGCGGCATGCTCTTCGTGATCGACTCCGCCGATCTGCCGCCCTCGGCGGATCCGGACGAGTACTACGACCACGAACTCGAAGGCCTCACCGTGCAACTGGGTGACGGCACCGTCGTGGGCACGGTGCGGGAAGTCCTGCATTCGGCTGCGGGAGAACTGCTTTCGATCAAGGCGTCGGAAGGTTTCCCCCCGGCGGGCCGAGAGATCCTGGTGCCCTTCGTGACAGCGATCGTGCCCACCGTCTCGATCGCGGACCAGCTGATCGTCATCGATCCGCCCGAGGGTCTGCTGGACCCGGAGTAAGCGATGCGCATCGACGTCATCACCATCTTCCCCGAATACCTCGACCCCATGCGAACGGCCTTGCTGGGCAAGGCGATCGACAAGGGCATCCTCGAGGTCGGGGTGCACGATCTGCGCGACTGGACGCACGACGTGCACAAGGCCGTGGACGACACCCCGTACGGCGGCGGCCCCGGCATGGTCATGAAACCCACCATCTGGGGCGACGCCCTGGATCAGGTGTGCCCGGACGACGCCCTGCTGGTGGTTCCCACCCCGGCGGGCGTGCCCTTCACCCAGGCCACCGCCGAACGCTGGTCGGCCGAGGAACACGTCGTATTCGCTTGCGGCCGTTACGAAGGCATCGATCAACGGGTCTTCGACGACGCCGCGAAGCGGGTGCGCGTGGAAGAGGTCAGCATCGGTGACTACGTGCTGATCGGCGGCGAGGCCGCGGTGCTGGTCATGACCGAGGCGTTCGTCCGGCTCATTCCCGGCGTTCTGGGCAATCAGCAGTCGCACGAACAGGATTCGTTCTCCGACGGCCTGCTCGAGGGCCCGAGCTACACGCGCCCGGTGTCCTGGCGCGGCCTGGATGTCCCGGACATTCTGCTCTCGGGCAATCACGCCAAGATCGACGCGTGGCGGCGCGAGCAGTCCCTCGAGCGCACGCGCGCCCGGCGTCCGGATCTGCTGCCGCCCACCGGCGAATAGCCGGACATTCGCTGACATAGCGCACGTCCGCTCCCGCTAACACCCCGCAGCGGGCTGTGCTCGACCATCGCTCCCGCACCGCGAGTGATCTTCGCGCGCTTCGGGTTTGCGGTTGACCGCATCCGCCACAAACCGAATGACTGCGACGTTCCGGACAGTTCGGTGCGGCACTGTTCGGGCTTGTCGCCGGACGCCGGTAGTGTCTGCGAAGTGACGACAGCCTCCGAAACCGTCAGCGCAGACAGTGTCAATGCCCCGGGCGCGGGAACCGTTCGCCTAGCCAGCGTGGGTCGGCGTATCGCCGACGAACTCGGCGTGCGGGAGGAGCAGGTGCGCGCCGCCGTCGAACTACTCGACGCCGGGTCGACCGTGCCCTTCGTGGCCCGCTACCGCAAGGAGGTCACCGGCGGCCTCGACGACGCGCAACTGCGCACCCTCGACGAGCGCCTGCACTACCTGCGCGAACTCGACGAGCGCCGCGGCTCGATCATCGAATCCATCCGTGGCCAGGGCAAACTCGACGACGCGCTGCACGCGCAGATCATGCTCGCCGACACCAAGGCCCGCCTCGAGGACATCTACCTGCCGTTCAAACCCAAGCGGCGCACCAAGGCCCAGATCGCGCGCGAAGCCGGCCACGAGCCCGTGGCCGACGCCCTGATCGGCGACCCGACCACCGATCCCGCGCAGTACGACGCCGAACAGCTCGACGGCGCCCGCGCCATCCTGGTCGAGCGTTTCGCCGAGGACGCGGACCTGGTCGGTGAACTGCGCGAACTCATGTGGAACCGGGGCCAGGTCACCTCCACCGTGCGCGCGGGCAAGGAAGAGGCCGGCGCGAAGTTCGCCGACTACTTCGAATTCAGCGAACCGTTCGACAAGCTCCCCTCGCACCGCATCCTCGCGCTGCTGCGCGGTGAGAAGGAAGAGGTGCTCACCCTGCACCTCGAACCCGACACCGAGGAACTCGAACCCGGCGAGCGCAGCGTCTACGAGGGCCGCATCGCCCACAAGTTCGGCATCGCCGCCCAGGGCCGCGCCGCCGACACCTGGCTGCTGGACACCGTGCGCTGGGCGTGGCGCACCAAGCTCCAGGTCAGCCTGGGCATCGACACCCGGATGCGGTTGCGCCAGTCCGCCGAACGCGACGCCGTCGACGTGTTCGCCATGAACCTGCGCGACCTGCTGCTGGCCGCGCCCGCGGGCACCCGCACCACCATGGGTCTGGACCCGGGCTTCCGGACCGGCGTGAAGGTCGCCGTGGTCGACGCCACCGGCAAGGTGGTGGCCACCGAGGTCATCTACCCGCACAAGCCGCAGGGCCAGACCGAGAAGTCCCTCGCCGTGCTCGGCGCGCTGGTCGCGCGCTTCGGGGTCGAGCTCATCGCCATCGGCAACGGCACCGCCTCGCGCGAGACCGACGCCCTCGCCGCCGAACTCATCTCGCGGATCCCCGAGAACAAGCCCACCAAGATCGTGGTCTCGGAGGCGGGCGCCTCGGTGTACTCGGCCTCGGCCTACGCCTCGGCGGAACTGCCGGACATGGACGTGTCGCTGCGCGGCGCGGTCTCCATCGCCCGCCGGCTGCAGGATCCGCTGGCCGAACTGGTGAAGATCGATCCCAAGTCCATCGGCGTCGGGCAGTACCAGCACGACATCTCCGAAACCCTGCTGGCGCGTTCGCTCGGCGCGGTCGTCGAGGACGCCGTGAACGCGGTCGGCGTCGACGTGAACACCGCCTCGGTGCCGCTGCTGTCCCGGGTCTCGGGCATCACCGGCTCGGTCGCGGAGAGCATCGTCGCGCACCGCGACGCCAACGGCCCGTTCCGCAGCCGCTCCGCGCTGCTGACCGTGCCGCGCCTGGGCCCCAAGGCGTTCGAGCAGTGCGCGGGCTTCCTGCGCATCCGCAACGGCGAGGATCCGCTGGACTTCTCCTCGGTGCACCCCGAGGCGTACCCGGTCGTGCGCCGCATGCTCGACGCCAGCGGCCGCACCGTCGGCGAACTCATCGGCAACACCACCGCGCTGCGCGCGCTGCGGCCCGCCGACTTCACCGACGAGCGCTTCGGCGTTCCGACCGTCACCGACATCATCGCCGAACTCGAGAAGCCCGGCCGCGACCCGCGCCCGGAGTTCAAGACCGCCGAGTTCGCCGCCGGCATCGAGAAGGTCGCCGACCTCGAACCCGGCATGGTCCTCGAGGGCGTGGTCACCAACGTCGCGGCCTTCGGCGCGTTCATCGACATCGGCGTCCACCAAGACGGCCTGGTCCACGTCTCGGCCATGTCCCACACCTTCGTCAAGGACCCGCGCGAGGTCGTGAAGTCCGGCGACGTGGTGAAGGTCAAGGTGATGGAGGTCGACGTCCAGCGCCAGCGCATCGGCCTGTCCCTGCGCCTGGACGACGAGCCCGGCGCCGCCAAACCCGAACGCGGCGAAGGCCGTCCGCGCGGCGGCCAGGGCAATCGGCCGTCCGGTGACCGCCAGCGCCAGGGTGGTCAGGGCGGCGGCCGCCAGGGCGGCAATCCCCGCCAGGGCAACCAGTCCGGCGGCAATCGCCAGGGCGGTGGCCGTCCGCAGCCGGCCGCCTCCGGCTCCATGGCCGACGCCCTGCGCCGCGCCGGCTTCGGTAAGTAGCACCGCGTCACCCGTTGGGCGGCACCGCAACCGCGGTGCCGCCCAACGGCATTCCCGCGGCCCCGCCGTGCTCGCGGGCCGGGCGGCCGGTGCAACGGGCCGAGTCGGCGTGCGTCGCGCAGGAATTGGCGGTCTCGCGGTCGCAGCCCGATCGGCGATGACAGCGGTGAGCGCCCCTGTGGTGTCAGCGCCGAGAACCTCGGGGGACGGCCGAGTCCTCGTTCGGCGACGAGTGCCGGCCGTTCGCCGTTCCCCTGCGATTCGCAGGGCGGTCGCGGCTGGTTCCGCCCGCCGACGGCCGGGATTTGCTGGGGGTTTGTGGGGGAGGGGTACCGTCGGGGATCCAGCGGCGAGTGGCCGGGCGACCGGCGGGCGAGTGCGGAGGCGATACGGGTATGGCGTTTCGGCGGTGGATGGAAGACACCGTGATCGCGGACGGGCGACTGCCGCTGGCCTGCCTGCTACTCGGCTTCATCATCGGGTTCGTGCTGATCCGGATCAGCGTGCGGCTCATCCGCAAGCAGGTGCGCTGGTGGCCGGGCAACGTGCGGGCCGGGGACGTGCACATCCATCACATGGTGTTCGGCGTGATCCTCGTGCTCAGTACGGGCGCGGGCCTGATCACCATGTACGAGAGCAGCGTCGGGGTGATCAGCCTGCTCGCGGCCTTCTTCGGGGTCGGGGCGGCGCTGGTGCTCGACGAATTCGCGCTCATCTACTACCTGCGCGACGTGTACTGGGAGGAGCAGGGGCGCACCTCGGTGGACGCGGTCTTCGTCGCGGTCGCGGTGACGGGGTTGCTGCTGATGGGTTTTCATCCGCTGTGGCTGTTGGACATCAACGACTTCCGGAGCCAGTCCAATCCGGCCGAGCGCTGGGTGATCGCGCTGTTCTCGGTGGTGAACCTGCTGCTGGCCGCCATTGTCATTGCCAAGGGCAAGATTTGGACGGGCCTGTTCGGGATGTTCTTCCCGCCGCTGCTGTTCGTGGGCGCGCTGCGGCTGAGCCGTCCGGGCGCGCCCTGGGCGCGCTGGCGCTACGGCGAACGGCCCGGGACCATGCGCCGGGCCATGCGCCGCGAGCGCCGCTATCGCCGTCCGGTGATCGCCGCCAAGATCTTCGTGCAGGATCTGGTCGCGGGGAAGCCCGATGTCGATCACGTCCGCCGCGCGGCAGAGGAAGAATTGGCGCGCACCGTGATCGCGGCGCCGCCCGCGCCGCATTCGACGCACCGAACAATTAGCCAGAAGATTGCTGAATGACGGTTGCCGTGCCAGGGTGTGGCATGGGCTACGTTGTCGGCGATTACCTGCTCGATCGGCTCCACGAACTCGGTGTCACCGAGATCTTCGGGGTGCCGGGTGATTTCAACCTGCACTTCCTCGATCACGTCGTCGCGCACCCCGGCCTGCGCTGGGTCGGCAGCGCCAATGAGCTCAACGCCGGATACGCCGCCGACGGCTACGCCCGCCTGCGCGGCATCGGAGCCGTCGTCACCACCTACGGCGTCGGCGAGCTCAGCGCGGTCAACGCCATCGCGGGCAGCTATGCCGAACACGTGCCCGTCGTCCACGTCGTCGGGGTGCCCGCCAAGGACATTCAGGCCAACCACCGCGTCATCCACCACACGCTCGGCGACGGCGACTTCCACCACTTCCGCCGCATCGCCGCCGAAGTCACCTGCGCCCAGGCCGATCTCGGCGCGGCCGACGCCTGCCAGGAGATCGACCGCGTCCTGAATTCGGTTCGCGTGCACCGCCGTCCGGGCTATCTCATGCTGTCCACCGATGTCGCGCGCCTCGAGGTCGCGCCCCCGGCCGCCCCGCTCGCGCCCGCCGCCGACTTCAGCAGCGACGGCGCGCGCCTGGCCTTCGCGCGCGCGGCCCGCGAATTCCTGGCCGACCGCCGGGTCACCGTGCTCGCCGACGTCTTCGTCGACCGCGTCGGGGCGACCGACGAACTCCGCGCGCTGCTGGCCATCGGCGAGGTGCCGCACGCCACCCTCGCCTGGGGCAAGACCGTCGTGGACGAATCCGGGCCGCGCTTCGTCGGCGTCTACACCGGCGCCGCCTCACCCGAACCCGTGCGCGCCGCGGTGGAGGACGCCGAACGCCTGATCACCGTCGGCGTGCAGTACACCGATAGCATCACCGCCGGATTCAGTCATCGCATCGACCCGCGCCGGACCCTGGAGATCGGCCCCGAACGCAGCGTCATCGCCGGGGTCGACGCCTTCGCGCCGCTCTCGCTGCCCGTCGCGCTCGAGGTGCTCGCCGAGATCTCCGCCGACTTCGCACCCACCCATACCGACCCCGCGCCACCGGATCCGGAACCGGCCGACACCGCCCCCGCCGAGACCCCGCTCACCCAGGCCGCCCTGTGGCCGCTCATCGCGGGGGCGCTGGGCAACAGCAATATCGTTGTCGCGGATCAGGGTTCGGCCTTCTTCGGGCTGGCCACCCTGCGCATGCCCGCGGGCATCACCTTCCTGGGCCAGCCGCTGTGGGGGTCGATCGGCTACGCCCTGCCCGCCGCGCTCGGCGCGGGCCTGGCCTGCCCGGACCGGCGGGCGGTGCTGGTCATCGGCGACGGCGCGGCCCAGCTCTCCATCCAGGAGCTCGGCACCTGGATTCGCGAGCGCCTGACCGGGGTCATCATTCTGGTCGACAACGGCGGCTACGCCATCGAACGCGCGATCCACGGCGCGCACGCGCCCTACAACGACATCGCCCCGTGGCGCTGGTCCGAACTGCCGCACGCGTTCGGCGGCGACGAGAATTCGGTGCTGACCCTGCGCGCGGCTACCGTGGGGGAACTCCGCGAATGCCTGGAGGTAGCCACCCAGGCGCAGGACTGCCTGGTCTTTCTCCAGGTGGTCACCGGCCCCACCGACTATCCGCCGCTGGTGTCCGACATCGCGGCCGCCCTGACGCGGGCCAATTCCCGGTCCTGAGCACCGGGTGGGGGCCGATTAACCGGCGCACCCCGCCATCTGGCATGATGCTTGGGTTGCCTAGGGCGGATCATGCGCCCGGGCACCGCCCAATTATCCGGAGCACGAACCGGTAGAGCACCTGTACCAGGTAGCCGCCAGGTTCCTCTGTTCGCGCGAATCCAATAAGGACGGAAATGAACACCCTCGACTTCGTCGACGAAAAGTCGCTGCGTAGCGATGTCCCGGACTTCCGCCCGGGTGACACGGTCAACGTGCACGTGAAGGTTATCGAAGGCAACAAGGAACGCGTCCAGGTCTTCAAGGGCGCGGTCATCCGTCGCCAGGGTGGCGGCGTTCGCGAGACCTTCACGGTCCGCAAGGTCTCCTTCGGCGTCGGCGTGGAGCGCACCTTCCCGGTGCACAGCCCCAACATCGACAAGCTCGAAGTTGTGACCCGCGGTGACGTTCGTCGCGCCAAGCTGTACTACCTGCGCGATCTGCGTGGCAAGAAGGCCAAGATCAAGGAAAAGCGCTGAGGTAGCTTTCCGCTCGGAGTCTTCGAGTAGCCCGGCACCGCATAGTTTCTCGCGGTGCCGGGCTACTCTGTTCCCCGTGGCAGACGAGAACGAGTCGACAGCGGTGTCCGGTCCGGGCGACGACGACGTGAGCGAGGACGCGAAGGCGACCCCCGCCAAGAAGAAGCAGCGTCCGTTCTGGCAGGAACTGCCGATGCTCATCGGCATCGCGGCGGTCATCACCGCGCTGGTCGTGACCTTCATCGGACGCCCGTACGTGATCCCCTCGCAGTCGATGGAACCCACCCTGCACGGGTGCGCGGGCTGCACCGGCGACCGGATCTACGTGCAGAAGCTGAGCTACTACTTCAGTGACCCGAAGCCGGGTGACGTGGTGGTGTTCGTCGGCCCGACCGATTCCTGGAACCGGCACTACCGGTCCATCCGCTCGACCAACACCGCGGTGCGCGGCGTGCAGAACTTCCTGTCCTTCTTCGGCCTCGTGCCGCCGGACGAGAACGATCTGGTCAAGCGGGTGATCGCGACCGGCGGGCAGACGGTGAAGTGCTGCGACGACCAGGGCCGCATCCTGGTGCTGGACGACGAGCCCGGCGCCACCTGGCAGCCGCTGGACGAGCCCTACATCCAGACCTCGAACCCCGACCGCAACAACCCGTTCAACCCCGAGCGCCCCGACATCCCGTTCAACGCCGGCGGCCGCGCGTTCGGCCCGGTCAAGGTGCCCGAGGGCAACCTGTGGGTCATGGGCGACAATCGCCGCGAGTCCGCCGACTCCCGGTACCACATGGACGACGAGTTCCAGGGCACCGTGCCGATCTCGGACGTGCGCGGCAAGGCGGTCTTCAAGATCTGGCCGCTGGGCCGGATCGGATTCGTGCGGTCCGAGGACCCGCAATAGGGCCGAGGGCGAGATAATCGACCGGTGGGGAAGATGGCGAACACCCCGAAGCAGCGGGGCGGCAAGAAGATACAGCCGATCGAACGCGGTGACTGGCCGCCGCGCGTCGTCATGCGACGCGCGGGCGGGCTACGCACGCTTGAGGCCGCGCTGATCCGCAGCGGGCTGGGCCCGGTCGCGGGCGTGGACGAGGCCGGGCGTGGCCCGAGCGCGGGTCCGCTGGTCGTGGCGGCGTGTCTGCTCGCGCCCAAGGCGTACGCGTCGCTGGCCGGGCTCGACGATTCCAAACGGCTCACCGAGGACGCGCGCGAGGAGCTGTTCCCGATCATCAAACGGGTGGCCCTGGCCTGGTCGGTGGTCGTGATCCCGGCCTGGGAGATCGACGCCATCGGCATCCACGTGGCCAATATCGAGGGCATGCGGCGTGCGGTCGCCGGACTGAACCCGGTTCCGGGGTACGTTCTGACCGACGGTTTCCGGGTGCCCGGCATTCCCGTGCCGTCGCTGCCGGTGATCGGCGGTGACGCCACGGCGGCCTGCATCGCCGCGGCGAGCGTGCTCGCCAAGGTGACCCGCGACCGGATGATGGTTCAGCTGGACGAGCAGTTCCCCGGTTACGGATTCGCCGGTCACAAGGGCTACAACACGCCCGAACATAACGAGGCGCTGCATCGTCTGGGCGTCACCAGTGAACATCGCCGGTCCTGGCGCAATGTGCGGGAGATCGCGGTGCGGTCGCCCGGGACCGGCCGAGTGGCTACCGATACCGCGTATGCGGGATGATGTCTCTACACCCAGTTGGGCGATAAGGAGGACGTTCCACCCGATGAGCGCCGAGGATCTCGAGAAATACGAAACCGAGATGGAACTCTCGCTGTATCGCGAGTACAAGGACATCGTCGGCCAGTTTTCGTACGTGGTGGAGACCGAGCGCCGCTTCTACCTGGCCAATACGGTTGAACTGCGGCCGCAGAACGCCGACGGCGAAGTGTACTTCGAGGTGCGGATGTCCGATGCGTGGGTTTGGGATATGTACCGGCCCGCCCGCTTCGTCAAGCACGTTCGCGTCATCACGTTCAAGGACGTGAACATCGAGGAGTTGGAGAAGCCCGACCTGCGGCTGCCCGAGTAGTCCACAGGCTCGGCGGTATCCACAGGCAGTGAGTTTTCCCAGGTCGGCATGGCCGGGTCCGGATCGGGCCCGGCCATGCTGGCGTTATGGCACAGCATCTCGCGCTCGGCGCACAGGGGGAGGAGCTGGCGGCGCGCTACCTGCGCGACGCCGGAATGGAGATCGTCGCCCGTAACTGGCGGTGCAGGTACGGGGAACTCGATCTGATCGGCAGGGATGCCGCGGGCGTCACCGTCTTCGTCGAGGTCAAGACGCGCAGCGGGCTCGCGTTCGGGCAGCCCGCCGAAGCGGTGTCGTTCCTCAAACAGCAGCGCATCCGGCGGCTGGCGCTGGTGTGGCTGCACGAGCGGTCCGGGCCGTGGTCGCGGGTGCGGTTCGACGTGGTGTCGGTGCTGCTGCGGCCGGGCACCCCGCCGGAGATCACCCATCTGCGGGCGGCGTTCTGATGCCGCTCGGGCGGGCGCATTCGGTGGCTGTGGCCGGGGTGGACGGGCAGCTGGTGGAGATCGAGGCCGACATCGGGCAGGGGCTGCCATCGGTGCACCTGGTCGGGCGGCCGGACACCACGCTGCAGGAATCGCGGGACCGGGTGCGGGCGGCGGTCACCAATTCGGGGGAGAAGTGGCCGGACGGGCGGGTGATCCTGGCGCTGTCGCCCGCCACCCTGCCCAAGGTCGGCAGCGTGTACGACCTGGCGCTCGCCGCCGCGGTGCTGGACGCGGCGGGTTCGGTTCCGGTGCATCGGCTCGCCGAGGCCGTCCTGCTCGGCGAGCTCGCGCTGGACGGGCGGGTGCGCCGGGTGCGGGGCATCCTGCCCGCGGTGCTGGCGGCGCGCACCGCCGGGCGCAAGCTGGTCATCGTGCCCACCGCGGCGCTGGCCGAGGCCGGCCTGGTGGACGGGATACGGGTGCTCGGGGCGGCGACGCTGAGCGAGCTGGTGGATTGGCTGCGCGGGGCCGGTGAGCTCACCCCGCCCGAGCCGATGGTCCCGGCCGAGGTGCGCTCGCACGGGGATCTCAGCGAGGTGGTCGGTCAGGAGGAGGCGCGCTGGGCGCTGGAGGTCGCGGCGGCGGGTGGGCACCACCTGCTGCTGACCGGGCCGCCGGGTATCGGCAAAACGATGCTCGCCCAGCGCCTTCCGAGCCTGCTCCCGGCCCTGCGGGAGCGAGAGTCGCTGGAGGTCACGGCGATTCACTCGGTGGCGGGCACGCTGTCCGACGATCATCCGCTGATTCACCTGCCGCCCTTCGTGGCGCCGCACCATTCCTCGTCGGTGACGGCGATGATCGGCGGCGGTTCCGGATCCGCGCGTCCCGGTGCGGCCAGTTGCGCGCACCGGGGCGTGCTGTTCCTCGACGAATGCGCCGAGATCGGCACCAAGGTGCTGGAGGCGCTGCGAACTCCCCTGGAGGAGGGCGAGGTTCGCATCGCCCGCCGCGACGGCGTCGCCCGTTATCCCGCCCGGTTCCAGCTGGTGCTGGCCGCGAATCCCTGCCCCTGCGCGCCCGCTCGCGATATCGACTGCATCTGCGCGCCCCTCGCGCGCCGCCGCTATCTCGGGAAACTCTCCGGCCCGCTGCTGGACCGCATCGATCTCTCGGTCCGCATGCACGCGCAGTCCGCCGGCGCACTCAGCGGCGAGGAGACCGAATCCAGCGAGGCGGTCCGGGCCCGGGTCGCCCTGGCCCGCAATGCCGCCGCGGCCCGCTGGGCGACGCTGAACCTGACCACCAATGCCGAGGTCCCCGGTCACGTGCTGCGCCAGCAGTTCCGCCTCCCGCGCGAGTCCCTGGCCCCGGTGGAGAACGCCCTCAAACACGGCCGCATGTCCGCCCGCGGCGCCGACCGCGCGTTGCGCGTCGCCTGGACGGTGTGCGACCTGCGCGGTGGCGAGGTCCCCACCGCCCAGGATGTCCTGCAGGCCCTGGCCTTTCGCCATCGAGGTGGAGCATGAACCCCTGCCCCGGTCGCGCGGTCTCCCCTGCGGCGGAGGGTGATTCGCCCCCGGGCGCCCCGTGTACGCCGCCCGCTGTGCCCGCGCCGACCGAGCCTTTCGCGGTGCCGCAGCCTCCTGTTCCGCTGGCGTCCAATGTCTTCGGTGACGAGGAAGAGGGGTCGGTACACCCCTTCCCGTGCGCGGCGCATATGGCGGGAACCGGGTGCACGGGCACAGATGCCTGCGCCCTCCCCGATGACGCGAGCATCGACGAGTTGCGCGCGGCAAGCACCCTGTTCGGCGACGCGGATAAGTACCGGGCACCGGGCCTCCCCACACCGACGCCCACTGCCGCAGCCGGCTCACGAACCGATCGCTCGGGTCACGTCCTGCCCGGTGCGCGAACCGATGTGGCTGGAAAGTCTCTCGCCGTGGCCGATTCGAGGATCGACGACCAGGACGAGGTGCGGTGTCAGAGCGTCTCGCGACCGGATGACAGCGGTGAGACCATGCTCGATCGGGTTGGGCCGGGTCATCGGGTCGATGACGTGCCGAGGGTCGGCGTGGAGGGTGTGCGCACCGATCGGGAACGAAAGCCTTCCGTCGCGGCTGATTCGGGGCCCGACGGTCCGAAACCCATGCTCGGCCCGCGTGATTCGGATGTGCTGTCGCACCGGCGGCACGACACCCTGCCCGCAGGTGGTGCCGGGGGATCGGCCGACGGCGGGACGCCGGGTGGTGGCGACGCGGACGAGCGGCGGTTGGCCTGGGTGTACCTGTCGCGGGTGGTGGAGGGGCCGTGTGCGGCATTGTCGGCGTTGATCGGGTCGGTGGGGGTGGTCGAGGCGGCTCGGGCGGTGCGGGAGTGTGCGTTGCCGGACGTGTTGCGGGGGCCTACGGAGCTGCGGCGGGGGATCGAGTGGGCGGAGCGGGACCTGGGGGTGATGGAGCGGATCGGTGGGCGCGTTATTACGCCGGACGACTCGGAATGGCCGGCGTGGCGGATGCTCGGGCTGGGGCAGTTGGACCCGGGGCAGGACGAGGCGGGGGCGGTGCCGGTCGTGTTGTGGGCGCGGGGGCCGCGCTCGCTGGTGGAGTGCACCGAGCGGGCGGTGGCGGTCGTCGGGGCTCGGTGCAGCACCGGATACGGGAACCACGTCACGGCGGAGATCGCGGGGGAGCTGGCGGGGCGGGGGTGGACCGTGGTGTCGGGGGCCGCGTTCGGGATCGACTCGATGGCGCATCGGGCCGCGCTCGCGGTGGGCGGCTGTACGGTCGCGGTGCTCGCGTGCGGAGCCGACCGGCCCTACCCGGTGCAGCATGATCGGCTGCTGGCCGAGATCGCCGACACCGGGCTGGTGGTCAGCGAATACCCACCCGGGGTCACGCCGCGCAAACACCACTTCCTGGCTCGCAACCGGCTCATCGCGGCGCTGGCCGACACCGTGGTCGTGGTCGAGGCCGGCGCCCGCAGCGGCGCCCGCAATACCGTGAAATGGTCACGCCGCCTGGGTCGTCCGGCCCTGGCGGTCCCCGGCCCCGTTACCTCGGCGGCCTCGGTCGGCTGTCACCGCATGATCCGCGACGGCGAGGCGTTCCTGGTCACCGGCGCCGACGACATCCTCGACGAGGCGGGCCCCCTGCGCCTCGCGCTCGCCGGCATAGCCCCAGCGTCCTCGGCCGCCACCCTGACCGACACCCGCCCGCCACCCGAGCTCCGCGCCGGCAACGACCGGCGTCCCCGCCCACCCGCCCTCGACGACAACGAGTCCCGCCTCCTGGCCGCTCTCCCCACGATCGGCTCCCGCCTACCCCGCACCCTCGCGACCGACACCGGCCTCCCGCTCCCCGTGGTCCGGGCGACCCTCGCGGCCCTCGAACTCACCGGCCGCGCCGCCAGCGGCGACGACGGCTGGCACCGCACCGCCGACTCCTGAAGCGGGAACAGGCAGTTCGCCGGAAAGCTCGCCGGCATGCCATTCGACCGGCTGGCGTCGACGACTTTCTGAACTCCGATGCGAAACCGCTGCTACCCGATGCGGTGCCGGGCACATCGTGGATCACCGGCCTCGACAGACTGCGTACCGCCGAGTGCAACGCCTCCGCAGTGATCGTTCAGGGCAGCCCGTGGGCGGGCCGCCGGGGCATGATCCGCGTATCCGGCGGGGGAACTTGCGCTCGGGGGCGTGGGCGGTGACGGTGGGGGGATGAGCGAACTGCCCGAGGACCTGGAGGCACTGCTGGTCGAGTACGGGCGGCATCTGCGGCTCGGGCGGAACCGGTCGGAGCACACCGTCCGGGCGTACGTGGGGGACGCGCGGGGGCTGCTCGGGCATCTGCTCGAGCGGGGAGCGGATTGCGGTGTGGGAGAGGTGGATCTGACGCTGCTGCGGTCGTGGCTGGCGGGATTGTCGGCGAGTGGGGCGGCGCGCACCACGCTGGCGCGGCGGACCTCGTCGGCCCGGACGTTCACTGCGTGGCTCACCTACACCGGGCGGCTGACGGTCGACCCGGGGCCGCGGCTGGGGACCGCGCGCTCGCACCGCGTGCTGCCCGCGGTGCTGGGCAAGCAGCAGGCCTCGGCGGTCATGGACGCGGCGGAATCGGGTGCGGCGCAACACGATCCCATGGCCCTGCGAGATCGGCTGATCGTGGAGCTGCTGTACGCGACCGGGATTCGGGTGAGCGAGCTGTGCGGGCTCGACATCGAGGACGTGGACCGCGAACGCCGCCTAGTGCGGGTGCTGGGCAAGGGCAACCGGGAGCGGTCGGTGCCGTTCGGCGGCCCGGCCGAACAGGCGCTGGACAGCTGGCTGCGGCACGGCCGGGCCGCCTTCGCGAACGAGGCGTCCGGCCGGGCGCTGCTGCTTGGCCGCCGTGGCAAGAGGCTGGATCAGCGCCAGGCGAGAACCGTTGTGCACGAAGTCATCTCGGCGATACCCGGCGCGCCGGACATGGGCCCGCACGGCTTCCGGCACACCGCCGCCACCCACCTGCTGGAGGGCGGCGCCGACCTGCGCGTCGTGCAGGAGATCCTCGGCCACGCGAGCATGGCCACCACCCAGCTCTACACCCACGTCTCGATCGAGCGCCTCAAGAAGGTGCACGACCAGGCCCACCCCCGAGCCTGAACCGGTGCCGAGAATTCCCGACTCGAGCCGGCGTACTCCGGCCCCGATTTCGCCAGACAACGTCGACCTGTACCCCGGCGCCCCGGAATCGCCTGTCATCCTGCATGTTCCGCACTCCGCGCGCCGCATTCCACCGGACGTGCGGGCCGATATCGTCCTGGACGACCCGGCCCTGGAACGCGAACTCGACCACATCACCGACGCCCATACCGCGGAGCTGTCCGCGGCGGCCGCCGCCGGCGCCCGGATGCGGCCGTGGCGGTTCGTCAACCGGCTCTCGCGTCTGGTCGTGGACCCCGAGCGATTCCCGGACGAGCGCGAGGAGATGGCCGCCGTCGGCATGGGCGCGGTCTACACCCGCACCACCGACCGGAAGATCCTGCGGCCGGATGCCTTCGACCCCGCCGAACTCCTGGACCGCTACTTCCACCCCTACGCCCGCGCCATGGCCGATCTGGTCACCGATCGCCTGCGCGCGACCGGGCGCGCCGTCATCCTCGATGTGCACTCGTATCCGACGAAACCGCTGGCCTACGAGCTATTTGCGGCTGGCGGCCGTCCGCCGATCTGCCTGGGAACGAATGACTTCCACACGCCGCCGAAGCTGACGGCGTTCGCCGCCGCGGTGTTCGCGGGTTTCGGTGGCGTCGCGGTGGATACTCCGTTCGCGGGAACCTATGTCCCCCTGGACCGGTACCGCTCCGAACCACGCGTCACCGCACTCATGGTGGAGATTCGCAGGGATGTCTATATGGCCGAGCCGGGTGGTCCGGCCGGCCCGGGCCTTCCGCGACTCGCTACCGCGCTGGCGGCGTTGATCGATGCGGTGTCGTTCGATGGGGCGAGGTAATCGACGCCATATCAAGACCGTATCGACGAGCTATCGGGCGTCGTGTACGTTGACTTAGGTAACCCTAATTGTGGAGGTGTTCCGCTTGGCACGCAGCCGTACGACCTTGATTGTTCAGAACACCATCTGGCTTTCCGACCACCTGATCCGCGTACACCTGGGCGGGCCCGGCTTCGCGAGCTTCGAGGCCAACGACTTCACCGACGCCTACGTCAAGCTGGTCTTCCCCGGCCCCGACGGGGAGATCATGCGCACCTACACCGTGCGCGCGATCGATCGCGCGGCCCAGGAGATCGCCATCGACTTCGTGCACCACGGCACCGAGGGCGTCGCCGGACCGTGGGCGGCCGCGGCCGAGCCCGGGGACAGCATCGACCTGCTCGGCCCCGGCGGCGCGTACGCGCCCCGCGCCGACGCCGACTGGCATCTGCTCGCCGGTGACGAGTCGGCGCTGCCCGCCATCGCCGCCGCCTGCGCGACGCTGCCGATCGACGCGACCGGCCGGGTGTTCATCGAGGTCGGCGGTCCCGCCGACGAACTCTCCTTCCCGCTCCCCGAGGATGTCGAACTCACCTGGGTGCATCGCGGCGACGCGGCTCCCGGTGAGCGGCTGGCCGCCGCCGTGCGCGCCGAGCCGTGGCGCGCCGGACAGGCGCACGTGTTCATCCACGGCGAGGCGCAGGCCGTCATGCACGATCTGCGCCCCTACGTCCGCAAGGAGCGCGGCGTCACCGCCGAGTGGGCGTCCATCTCCGGCTACTGGCGTCGCGGCCGCACCGAAGAGGGTTTCCGCACCTGGAAGTCCGAACTCGCCGAGGCCGAGAAGGCCGCGCCCGCCGGGGTCTGACCTACGGTCGAGGCATGCCCGGCGATTCCGAACAAGCTCTCCCTCCACTGCGTGACCGGCTGCGGGCCGCGCTGCCCGCAGCCCTGAAGGCCCGCGACCGCACCGCGGCCGCGGCCCTGCGCTCGGCCCTGGCCGCCATCGACAACGCCGAGGCGGTCGACGCCTCCGATGTCCGCGCGGGCGCGATCGAGGCCGCCGGAGGTCTCGGCGCGGCCGAACGCCCCCGCCGTGCACTCACCGAGTCCGACGTCGACGAGATCGTCCGCGCCGAGATCGACGAACGCGACAGTGCCGCAACCGATTACGCCGCTGCCGCCGGTGGCGCCGCGCGCGCCGCCGCGCTGCGCGCCGAAGCCGCCGTCCTCACCCGCCACCTCTACGGGCGGTCGTGAGGCCGTGCCCCGGCATGCCGTCGCGGTATTTGTCGACGACGGCGACGCCGCTCTCGGCGGCGAGCACGATGAGATCGAGTACCCGCGACATCGTCAGTCCCGAATCCGAGGCGAGGCGCCGCTGCTCCTGGCGAGCGGTGACATAGGGAATGAGCAATCCACCGTCGCCACTCCTCGGCTGACGTCGTCGAGTCGCCCCCGCGGCTCGACCCGCGACTGTCAGGTCAATGTGCCGATGTACCGCCCCGCGAACCAGCGTTGAATGACCCGGACGATCGGCCCGCCGAGCCGGGTGTACCAGGCGCCGGGGCGGGCGAAGGCCTCGACGATCCCGTACACGGACCCGTCGGCCGGGTCGTACTCGACGGCGAAGAGTTCCTCGCCGATCTCGGGGTGGTCGGGCAGCGTGCCGTAGGCGAAGCCGCGGCGATCGGGTTCGTCCAGCACGTAGACCACGCGGCAGTGGGCCCGGAACCCGAGCCGGCCGATGCCGAGGCACATGGTCATCTCCGTGCCGGGCGCGGCCACCGGGGTCGTGGCCGACACGAGAATTCCGGTACCGCGCTGCATGCGGTACGCCAGGATCTGCGCCCCGGCCTCCTCGAACAGCGCGCGGCCCGAACCGATTCGGCGGCGCAGCCGGAAATGGTGGTAGCCGGGCGGGAATTCGCCGAGGGTCGCGCCGACCTCGGCGTAGGTGAATTCGACCGTGGCGGGCTCGTGCGTCATACCCCCATCCTGGTCTCGCGACGGTGCTGTCTTCAAGGATTCGCCAGTGGTTTCAGTCGCACCTGGACCGTGCGCAGCAGCCCGAGCGGATTCAAATACACCCGGTCCCGGCGCAGCCCCCAGTGCAGGCAGGCGGCCACCGGGCATCCGGCGTGGCCGGCCTCCAGCGACCCGATGTTAGATCCGCGAAAAACCCTGCGCCCCAACGGAACCCCGGCACGCACCGGCTCGTATGTTGTCCGTAGCCCGCCCACGTGATCGATGGACAGCACAGGTTTGCCCGCCACCGTCCCGGCGAAGGCGACCGTTCCGTCCCCGGCGGCGAGCACCACCTGCCCGGCGCGGCCCGCCAGATCCACCCCGCGATGCCCGGGTAGCCAGTCCCGCTCCGGCGCGTCGAAGGCCCGGACCACCGCGGGCCGCGGGCGCAGCGGCCAGCCGAACTCGCCGGCTGGCGCCGCGCTGCCCGCCGATGTCACCATCACCTGCCCGAGCAGCAGCCCCGGCAACCAGCCGAGGGTTATCGACACGATCGCTCGCATACCCCTCAGGGTGCGCTCCCGGCCGCCGCCCGGGACTACCGTGAACCTCGAATGTGGATGGGCCGCACGGATGTGAACACCGTGCTGTCCAATCCCGGAACATGCCGCCGACCAGCAGGAGAACGTCATGGGCTCCGCCGAGCCGCGCCCCGAGACCCCGATCGAAGCCGAGGCGCAGGAGCACGATCGCGAGCTCGCCGCCGAACCCGCCGACATCGACTACCGCTTCACCCTCGCCAACGAGCGCACGTTCCTGGCGTGGATGCGCACCGGCCTGGGCCTGCTCGCGGGCGGCGTGGCCGTGCACGAGCTGGTCCGCCCGTTCACGCACCACGGCATTCGCAGCGCCGTGGCCCTGAGCTGCATCGTGCTGGCCGCGATCATCGCCGTCGGCGCGTACGGGCGCTGGAAGCACGTGCAGGCCGCGATGGAACGCGGCGACCGGCTGCCGCGCACGCTCATGGTCCCGATCCTGGCCTTCGGCATCGCCGTCATCGCGGTGCTCGCGGGGTACGGGCTGCTGCTGTCGTGAGCAGTCCCGAGGCCGGGCTGGCCGCCGAGCGCACCGCCCTGGCGTGGCGGCGCACGGCCATCGCGGCCATGGCCAACGCGGTGCTGTTCCTCAAGGTCACCTACACCAGTGACTGGCCGCCGCTGACCGGCCTCGCGCTGCTGGCCACCGTGAGCCTGGTCGTGGTGAGCGTGGTGTGCGTGCATCGCAGCCGAATCCTGCACTCGCACAATCGAGGTAACTGGAGCGGTGGGCGGCGCGGGATCACCGCGGTCGCCGTGGCTGTTATCGGGGTATCGGCCGTCGCTATCGTGCTCGCGCTGTATTACATCGTCGAACTCTCGTGACTCCGCCGCAGTGAATATGCTGCGGAGCGTTCCAGTTCGGCTGGCGCAGTAACTGTTCAGCTCCGATGAAGTGTGAGGACCCGTGGATCGCGACGCGTTTTCGAAAAAGATAGCGACGGGCATTCTCGTGATGGCCTTGGGCTTGGCGGGTATTGCCATCGCTTACCTGCTGTGGGCGACCACCGAGGACAAGGTCATGTGCGGAGTGGACGAGATGCGCGCGGGCGACAAATGCGTCACTGCGAGTGGGGGCTCTTCGACGATTCGCGGCTATGAGCAGCAGAGTAAGGAAGGTGCGCCCATATGGCTTCTTCCCGGAGTCGTCAGCGGTGTTGTTGTGCTCAGTGGCGCGGTCTGGACTTTCGAGGCCGTCCGCAGGCGGAAACTCCCCCCGGCGCGGCGGCCGGTGTACGGCCGGCCATACGGCCAGCCGATTCCGCCCTCCGGTCCGCAAGATGCGCCCGGCCCGCCGCCTGACCGGTACCCGGCCTAGATCGCCCTGCGGAGGGGGCGATTTCATCTCTGCGGACCCTAGCCCGTAAACTGATCCAGCGGTTTGCTTCGCGCAGACCGACTTCGCGCGCCCAGATCGAGGCCGCCGGCTGGTCCCCCTGATTCGACATAGCGGGTTCCGGTGGCCGTGGGCGCCAGGGCAGAGATCGCCGATTTCTGCGACAACCAGCAATGAAAGGGTTACGAGGCCATGCCCGTCGTAACAATGCGGCAGCTGCTCGACAGCGGCGCCCACTTCGGTCACCAGACCCGCCGGTGGAACCCGAAGATGAAGCGTTTCATCTTCACCGACCGCAACGGCATCTACATCATCGATCTTCAGCAGACGCTGACCTACATCGACAAGGCCTACGAGTTCGTCAAGGAGACCGTCGCCCACGGTGGCACCGTTCTCTTCGTCGGTACCAAGAAGCAGGCCCAGGAGTCGATCGCGGCCGAGGCCACTCGCGTCGGCATGCCCTACGTGAACCAGCGCTGGCTGGGCGGCATGCTCACCAACTTCGGCACCGTGCACAAGCGCCTTCAGCGGATGAAGGAGCTCGAGGCCATGGAGCAGACCGGTGGCTTCGAGGGTCGCACCAAGAAGGAAATCCTCATGCTCACGCGTGAGAAGAACAAGCTCGAGCGCACCCTCGGCGGCATCCGGGACATGGCCAAGGTTCCCTCGGCCATCTGGGTCGTCGACACCAACAAGGAGCACATCGCCGTCGGCGAGGCTCGCAAGCTGAACATCCCGGTCATCGCGATCCTGGACACCAACTGCGATCCCGACCTGGTCGACTACCCGATCCCGGGTAACGACGACGCGATCCGTTCGGCCGCGCTGCTGACCCGCGTTGTGGCTTCCGCCGTCGCCGAGGGCGTGCAGGCTCGTGCCTCGCGTGCCGCCGGTGATTCGAAGCCGGAAGCCGGCGCGGGCGAGCCCCTCGCCGAGTGGGAGCAGGAGCTCCTCGCTTCGGCCGCCCCGGCCGCCGAGGCCGAGGCCCCCGCCGCGGCCGATCCGGCCGCCACCGCCGACGCCTGAGAGTCGCACGGCATTTGTTCACCTTGCCGCCCCTTCCCGTTGGGAAGCGGGCGGCAAGGTGTGACCACCCCAGACCACACAGAGGAGGATCGCCGACATGGCGAACTACACCGCCGCTGACGTGAAGAAGCTTCGCGACCTCACCGGCTCCGGCATGATGGACTGCAAGAAGGCGCTCGAAGAGAACGCCGGCGACTTCGACAAGGCCGTCGAGACCCTGCGCATCAAGGGCGCCAAGGACGTCGGCAAGCGCGCTGAGCGCGCCACCGCCGAGGGCCTGGTCGCCGCGCAGGACGGCGTCCTGATCGAGATCAACTCCGAGACCGACTTCGTCGCCAAGAACGCGGAGTTCCAGGAGCTGGCCAACAGCATCGTCGCGGCCGCCGCCAAGGCGCGCCCGGCCGATCTGGACGCGCTCAAGGCTGTCGACCTGGGCGGCAAGACCGCCGACCAGGCCGTGCAGGAGCTGGCCGCCCGTATCGGCGAGAAGCTCGAGCTGCGTCGCGTCGTGTCCTACGACGGCAATGTCGCCACCTACCTGCACAAGCGCGCCACCGATCTGCCCCCCGCCGTCGGCGTGCTGGTGCAGTTCACCGGTGAGGGCGATGTCGCCGCCGAGGCCGCTCGCGCCGCCGGCATGCAGGTCGCCGCGCTCAAGGCCAAGTACGTCACCCGCGAAGAGGTCCCCGCCGACCTCGTCGAGAAGGAGCGTGCCATCGCCGAGGCGACCGCGCGCGAAGAGGGCAAGCCCGAGGCCGCCCTCCCGAAGATCGTCGAAGGCCGCGTCAACGGCTTCTACAAGGACGTCGTCCTGCTGGAGCAGTCGTCCGTGACCGACAGCAAGAAGACCGTCAAGGCGCTGCTGGACGAGGCCGGTGCCACCATCACCGCCTTCTCCCGCTTCGAGGTCGGCCAGGCGTAATCGCCCGCCAAGCCTGAAAAGGCCCTTCTCCCATCGTGATTCGATGGGAGAAGGGCCTTTTTTCGCTGTACACCGCCTACACATCGACGACGGGGTAGTAGCAGGCCGCCGAACCCGTGACGCAGATCAGGAATGTCAGCGGGTTGTCGTTTTCCGCCGTGAGCGTGATGGTGGGACGATTTCCGCTCGCGCTGTCGGCGGATCCGGAGCCGGTGGATGCGGCCGATGACGTTCCGGTCGCGGCGAACAATCCCGCGGTGACGGCGAGTGTGGCGATGCCTGCTCGGATGGTGCGATTCGGCGTGTTCATGAATCGAATCTTATTTAAAATGAACATGTTTCATACGGATTCGAGGCCCTCAGAAGTGGGGGCACTCGGCCGCCGCATCGTGAGAGATCAGAGTTTCCAGCCGGTCGCACCGACCCAGGCGTCCAGGCTCAGCAGGCCGGGGTGGGCGGCGCGCAGGGCCGGGACATCGGGGGTGGGGGAGGTGTCGGTGTCGAAGAAGGCGAACATCTTGGCGACCTGTTCGTCGAAGGCGCGCAGGGCCTCGATGGGCACGCGTACCGTGCGGTGCGGCAACCCGGCGGGGCGGGCGAGGGTTTCGGCTATCTCGGTGGGGGTCAGGACGTCGCCGGCGATCTCGACCGTGCGGCCCAGGAACTCGTCGGGGCGGTCGAAGGCGATCGCGGCGAACTCGCCGATGTCGCGGATGGAGATCAGCGCCATGGGCTTGTCCGGCGCCACCGCCAGCGACAGCACGAGCTCACCGTCGACGCGGGCCGGTTTGTTATAGGTGGCGAAGTTGTCCATGAACAGCACCGGGCGCAGGATGGTCGCGGGCAGGCCGAGTGCCCGAATGTAGTCCTCGATCTGCTCTTTCGCCGCGTAGTACTCCACGCCCGAGTTCTTGTGCGCGCCGCTGAGCGAGCTGTACACCAGGTGCGCCACGCCGGTTTTGGCGGCCAGGTCCGCGACCATCCGGCCGTGCACGATCTCCGCGGCCACGGCGTCCAGGCTGATGTTGACCCCGGACATCATGGTCAGCATGAGGAAGACCCCGTGCGCGCCCTCCATGGCCGCGCGCACCGATTCCTCGTCGTCCAGATCGCCGGTCACCAGCCGCGCGCCCGCGGCGGCCAGCGCCCGCGCCCGGTCCGATTCCGGATCGCGGACCAAAGCCCTTACTTCCCAGCCTCTTTCGAGCAGCGCCGTCGTCGTGGCGGTGCCCTGCCTGCCGGTGGCTCCGATGACCAGTACCGGTCCGTTGTGGTTCGTCATGTCCTGCTCCCGTGTCGCGATGTTGTGTTTTCCACGGTAGGAATTCGGGCACGAACCTGTCCTGGCAGTGATACTGCTACCCGGGCACTCTGTACGGGGGATGGGCGAAATGGTAAGTGGCGACGGTCATCCGGACGTTCCGGAGTCCAGATACGCGCAGCTGGGCCGGTTCCTGCGCGCGGCCCGGGGCCGGTTGGGACCGGCGGATGTCGGACTGCTGCCCTACGGCGATCCGGCCCGCCGCCGCACCCCGGGCCTGCGCCGCGAAGAGGTGGCGGAACTGTCCGGTGTGAGCCTGACCTGGTACACCTGGCTCGAACAGGGCCGCGCCGTCGAGACCAGCCGCCAGGTGATCGACGCGCTGGCCCGGACCCTGCGCCTGGACCCCGATCAGCACCGTCACCTGCGCGCGCTGGCCGGTCACGCCGAACCGGACGACGGCGGGGCCGCGGCCGACAACGCCCGGCTGCAGCGCCTGGTCGACGCGGTCCTGCCGAATCCGGCGTCGATCTTCGACCGCGATTTCGACTACGTCGTGTGGAACACCGCCTACGTCCGCGTCCGCCACGATCCGCTCGATCTGCCCCCGCGCCGGCGCAATCTGCTGTGGATGATGTTCACCGACAAGGAGAATCGCGCCCGCATGCCGCGCTGGGAGTTCGCTGCCCGCGCGGTGCTGAGCCAATTGCGCGACGCCACCGGCAGCCGGCCCGGTGATCCGGGGTTGTCCGCGCTGGTGTCCGAGCTGAGCCGGGAGAGCCCGGAATTCGCGCGCTGGTGGTCCGAGTACCCGGTGGGCCGGTTCCGGCCCGCCACGATCACGGTGGCGCACCCGGAGGCCGGGGATATCGAACTGGAGCTGTTCCAGTTGCGTCCGGCCGAGGATCCCGGCCTGTTGCTGGTCGTGCAGGTCCCGGCGACGCCGCTGGCCGCCGAGCGGATCGCGGCCCTGTCCGAGCCCGCCACGCCGCCGCGTGATGTCACGAATTCGGGCACGGTATAGAGGGTCGCCTCGTGGCCGTGACCGTCCGTGGTGCAGGATAGACGAAAGCTTGTAGCCGTCCCGCGCATCGCGTTGCGCCGGGATGGTCTTTTCATGTGCGTGGCTGCGTTCGAACCGCCCCAGGACAAGGAGACCGATGACGGACCCGGATACGGCGCCCGACCGCAAGGGCTATCGCCGAGTACTCCTCAAGCTCGGTGGGGAGATGTTCGGCGGTGGGCGGGTCGGTCTCGACCCGGATGTGGTGCAGACCGTCGCGGAGCAGATCGCGGAGGTCGTCGAGGACGGGGTCCAGGTCGCCGTTGTCATCGGCGGCGGCAATTTCTTCCGCGGCGCCGAGCTCGAGGAGCGCGGCATGGAGCGCGCCCGCTCGGATTACATGGGCATGCTCGGCACCGTGATGAACAGCCTTGCGCTGCAGGATTTCCTGCAGAAGCAGGGCATCGATACCCGCGTGCAGACCGCCATCACCATGGGCCAGGTCGCCGAGCCGTATCTGCCCCTGCGCGCCAAGCGGCACCTGGAGAAGGGCCGTGTGGTCATCTTCGGCGCCGGTATGGGCATGCCGTACTTCTCGACCGACACCACCGCCGCCCAGCGCGCGCTGGAGATCGGCGCCGAGGTGGTGCTCATGGCCAAGGCCGTCGAGGGCGTCTACTCCGATGATCCGCGGGAGAACCCGGACGCCACCATGTTCACCGAGATCACCCACAAAGAGGTGATCGAACGCGGTCTGAAGGTCGCCGACGCCACCGCGTTCAGCCTGTGTATGGACAACCAGATGCCCATGCTGGTGTTCAATCTCTTGACTAAGGGCAATATTGCTCGCGCGGTCGCCGGTGAGAACATCGGCACGCTGGTTCGGTCGTGACCGACGAGAAGAACGATGACGCTGTGGAGGAAACGCCGTGATTGAAGAAGCGCTCTTCGAGGCCGAGGAAAAGATGGAGAAGGCCGTCTCGGTGGCGAAGGACGACCTGGGTTCCATTCGGACCGGTCGCGCCAATCCGGGCATGTTCGCGCGGATCGTCGTGGACTACTACGGCTCGCCCACGCCCATCACCCAGGTCTCCAGCATCACCGTGCCCGAGCCGCGCATGGTGGTCATCAAGCCGTACGAGCAGGCGCTGATGCAGGAGATCGAGAAGGCGATCCGCAATTCGGATCTGGGTGTGAACCCGACGAACAACGGCGACATCATCCGCGTGTCGATCCCGCAGCTGACCGAGGAACGGCGCCGCGAGATGGTCAAGCAGGCCAAGTCCAAGGGTGAGGATGCCAAGATCACGATCCGCAACGTGCGCCGCAAGGCCATGGATGAGCTGGGCCGTATCCAGAAGGACGGCGAGGCGGGCGAGGACGAGGTCGGCCGCGCCGAGAAGGATCTCGACAAGACGACCGGCAGGTACGTCAGCCAGATCGACGAGCTGGTCAAGCACAAGGAAGCCGAGCTGCTCGAGGTGTAAGCACCGCTGCTCGAGGTTCTCCGGACGGCCGGCGCACGGCCGGGGGTAGGGACGAAACGACAAGTGAGCGACAGGACAATCGTGGCCGAGAAATCCACCGATGCGGTGACGCCGCCGGTCGAGGGCACCCCGGAGACGGCGCCACCGGCCGCGCCCGCGGACCGCGCCGAGGCGCGGCCGCCCGTGGTGGAGCCGGTTCCGGCGCAGGCGCCCGCCTCCAAGGCCGGGCGCAACCTGCCCGCCGCCCTGGGTGTCGGGTTCGGGCTGGGCCTGTCGCTCATCGCGATTCTGCTGTTCGCGCCCGAGGTGCTGATCGGGGTGATCGCGGCGGCCGTGGCGGTGGCGACCTGGGAGGTGGCCAAGCGCCTGCGCGAGGCCGACGTCCTGGTGCCGCGGGTGCCGCTGCTGCTGGGCGGGCAGGCGATCATCTGGCTGGCCTGGCCGTTCGACACCGCAGGCGTGCTCGGCGCGTTCGGCGCGAGCGCGCTGGCGCTGATGGTGTGGCGGCTGTTCGACCACGGGTTGCGCGCCACCCCGCGAAACTATCTGCGCGATACCGCGATCAGTGTCTTCACCCTGGCGTGGGTGCCGTTGCTGGCCGCGTTCGCCGTGCTCATGCTGCTGCAGGACGACGGCAATCTGCGCGTGCTGACCTTCATGATCCTGGTGGTGTGCTCGGACGTCGGCGGCTACGTCGCGGGCGTGCTGTTCGGCAAGCACCCCATGGTCCCGGCGATCAGCCCGAAGAAGTCCTGGGAGGGCTTCGCCGGATCGCTGGTCTTCAGCGTCATCGGTGGCCTGCTGACGGTCACCCTGCTGCTACAGGCCAACTCGATGATCGGCGTGCTGCTGGGTGTGGGCCTGGTGGTCGTCGCGACCACCGGCGATCTCATCGAATCCCAGATCAAGCGGGAACTGGGCATCAAGGACATGGGCACGCTGCTGCCCGGCCACGGCGGCATCATGGATCGCCTCGACTCGATGCTGCCGTCCGCGTTCGTCTCCTGGCTGGTGCTGACCGCGCTGCTGTGAGTTCGCTACCCCCGTGGAAATCGTTGCCGCGCAGTAGCACTCGCTGATCCCGGACGCGTGTGTGCGGGCGGGGTGCTACGGTCGAGCTGAATGTCCGCAGGCATACAGGGGGTTGGCATGGCGCATATCGAACGCGTCGAAATGCCGGATGGCACAGTCATCTTCGCTCGGATCGAGGCCGTGGACGAAGCGGCCGAGGCGGGCCTGGACGGCGGGGCGGGGGCCGATGTCGGGCTGCGCGACACGCTGCGGCTGGAGAATCTGGGCAGCACGGTGCGCAGCGTCGCGGCGTCGGTGCACGCCGGGCTCGACGGTATGAAACCCGATCGGGTGGCGATCGAATTCGGCCTGGAACTGGCCTTCACGAGCGGCGGCGTCTTCGCGGTGCTGGCCTCGGGCGGCGCCAAGGCCTCGGTCAAGGTCGCGCTCGAATGGGAACCGGCTGCCGCCACGGCCTAGGGGGCCCGCACCGTGCGTGATCACGCCGAGATCGAGGAGCTGTTGCGCGCGGCCACCGCGATCGTGCTGACCGACGCGGTGAAACCGCAGGCCAAGGGCACGGCGTTCCGGGTGGCGCCGCAGTACGCGGTCACCGCCGCGCACGTCGTGCGCGATCTGGGTAAGCGGGTGCGGCTGCGGTTCGGCGCGGACGGCGACTGTTTCGCCGAGGTGATCGCCGCGTCCGCGGCCCCGCGCGGCGTCGACGCCGGTCGCTGGAGTTTCGACGATCACGCCGTGCTGCGGATCGAGCAGCCGCACGAGGTGTCCGCGCCCAGCGTGCTGCTGGCCGAGCCCGCGCTGCAGAACGGGGACCGGCTGATCGTCTGCGCGCTCAACGCCGTGTACGTGGAGCAGGCGGTCGAGATCTACCGGTCGTACGTGGTTCGCGACGTGCATCCGCCGCGGTTCTTCACCATCGACTCCGCGGATCGTTCGGTCATCTCCGGCATGTCCGGGGCCCCGGTGTGGTCGGTCCGGCACGGCGGCGTCGTCGGGCTGGTGAAGGGCACCGAGGGGTTGACCGCCGCGCAGGGCGGTGCGGTGGCCGCGTTGCTGGACGGCCTGCGCCGGCTGGACGCGCCGGAGCTGTACGACGATCTGGTCCGCGCGCACGACCGGCAGCACGGTGTCGATCGCGGCTGGTCGTACGGGCTCGTGGGCGGCGAGACGATCATCCGGCGCTGGCTGGTCGACGTGCACGCGCTGCTGGCCCGGGTGCCGCCCGCGGCCGCGCGGAACGTGCCGGTCGCGCTGGTGGACGAGCTCTTCCGGGACGCCCTGCCGCCGGAGCCGGATCGGTTTCCGACGCTGCGGGATCTGGCCGAGTACATCGGGACCGAGAGCCACGATCCGAAGTTCGGGCTGGCCAGGTTCTGCGCGCTGGCGCCGCGGTACCTGCCCGCGGCGCCGGAACCGGTCATCGACGGGCTGCAGCGGATGCCGCGCACGATCATCACCTCGCCGCCTCAGTTTCGCCTGTTCGAGAAGCGGTTTCTGGCCGACCGTGCGGTCCCGTCGCCGACCACGACCCTGTTCGGGGTGATCCGCGCGGGCGACACCCCGGTCACCGACGATCGGGTCGATACGGTCTACCGCTACGAGGTCCATCGCCGGGTCGGTGATCAGGACATCATTCCGCTCACGCAGTCCGCGCCGTGCCCGAGCTACGCGCACGCCAAGCAGGGCGTGAAGGCGGTGCTGGACGCCTCGCTGCGGGAGCTGGGCGCGGAGTCCGTCGAGTTGGTCATCGCGCTGCCGGACGAGCACCTGACGGAGGAACCGCTGTACAGGTGGCTTCGCCCGGACCAGCGCCCGTTCGGCAAGTATCTGCTGCGGTTGCGGCGCAGCCGGACGTGGGAGAAGGACAACGAGCAGCTCACCGAGCTGCGTCAGCGCTACGAACGCCTGCGCGCGCGGGACTTCCGCGCCCTGCACTGGATGGAGTGCGTGGATCCGCGCGGGCAGGTGCTGGCCGAGCTGCAGGAGCTGTTCGTCGGCGCGGATCCGAACCCGTGCGACGGGTTCGGGGTGGACGAGCCGCCGACCGTGCCCATGCTGGCTGCCTCGGAAGCGAATTCGCTGCCGGTGACGCTGTGGCGCGACGAACGCTGCCCGGAACACCCGGCGGCGGAGGATGATTGCGCCGGCGCGGTGTTCCGCCGGACCCTGCTCGACCGGCTGGGGACGGTGCCGCCCATCGACTGGTACGACACGATCTGGCGTGAGCAGCGCAGCTCGGTGGAGTCGGCGGACCGGGACGAGTTCTGGCGCAAGATCACTTTCATTCTGGACAAACCGGGCGAGAGCCGGCGTCGGCTGCCGCTCGCGGGACCGGAGCCCTCGGGGAGAACGGCGATATGACAGCACCGAACTGGCATGTGTTCCACGGTTCCGGCGAGCCCCGCCCGGACGGGTGGGCGGCGGTGCCGCCACCGATGATCGCGCGCACCTTCAACGGCGCTCCGCTGGTGCCCCCGCCCGCGCCCGGCGAGCAGTCCGATCAGGTCGAGCGCAAACTCGGGCGCAGCGGCATCGGCGCGCACCAGTTGCGGCCCGAGGATCTCGACATCATCAACGCGGCGCTGCTGTGCCGGCGTCCGCTGCTGGTGAGCGGGGCGCCGGGCCTGGGCAAGTCCGCGCTGGCCTATCTCATCGCCCGGGAGCTCTCGCTCGGGCCGGTGCTGCACTGGCCGATCACCAGCCGCAGCACCCTGCGCGAGGGGCTGTACCTCTACGACGCGCTGCGCCGGTTCGAGGAGGCGAGCATGCCGGACGTGCGTGAGCGCGGGGCCGGGGTGGACGTGGCCGACTACGTCACGCTCGGACCGCTGGGCACCGCCCTGCTGCCGTACGCCACGCCCCGGGTGCTGCTCATCGACGAAATCGACAAGGCCGACGTCGATCTGCCCAACGATCTGCTGCACGCGTTCGAGGACGGCGAGTATCACATCGACGAACTGCGGCGCATCCGCGGTCATCAGCCGGTGGTGCAGGTCTTCAGTCACGAGGGCCGCGAGCGGGTGCCCGTGCACGAGGGGTCGGTGCGCTGCAACGCTTTTCCCATTGTTGTGATGACCAGCAACGGCGAACGCGAGTTCCCGCCGGCCTTCCTGCGTCGCTGTTTGCGGCTGCGATTGGCGAAACCCGAACGCGGGCAACTGGAAAGCGTCGTGTCGGCCCATCTCGGACCCGATGTGGTGCGCGACTACAGCGATATAATCGAGGTCTTCATCAGACGGCGCAACGAATTGGGAACGTTGCCGACCGACCGGTTGCTGATCGCTCTGCACGTGCTGACCCAGGCCACCGGCCCGGACGGCATGGAGCAGCAGGATCGGCAACTGCTGGCCGAACGCCTGATGCAGCCCACCGATTCCGGAGGCTGAGATGGAGTCGAAACTGCTCGAACTCCTCGCAGCGCTCGATGGGCTCGATCTGGACGGCGAACTCATTGCCGAGGCGCTGTGGCTGTCCGAGCACATCGGCGATCAACCCGCGGACCCACCCGCCGTATCGGGGCCAGTGCCGCCACCCGACGAACCGCCGGCGGCATCGGCGTGGGCCGCGCCGGCCACCGACAGCGTCGCGCTCGTGCCCCGGAATCCCTTCGTGGACAGTCTCTCCGGTCGCAGCGGATGGGTGCCCGCGCACAGCGAGGTGGGCGTGCCGGTGCCGTCGCCGCTGGGGGAGAGCGAGCGGATCCGCGCCGAACTGCGGCCGCTCGCCGGGCGATTCCCCGAGCCGCGGCAGCGGATCTTCGACGAGGAGGCGTCGGTGGAACACACCGCGCGCACCGGAATCCCCTGGCCGGTAACACGATCCGGACTGGTCCGGCAGCGGGACGCGGTCCTGGTCTTCGACCGGCACCCCTCGATGGCCGCCTGGAGCGGGCTGGCCGCCGCGGTGCGCGCGGTGGTGGAGTCGGTCGGGTTCCGGCGGGTGGAGTCGTGGTATCTGGATGAGGATGCCCAAGGCCGGCTGCGTCTGGCCACCGATGTCCGAGCGCCCGCTGATCGCCCGGTCTCCGCGCTGCGCGACCCCTCGGGCCGTCGGGTGATCATGGTCTTCTCCGCCTGCCTCGGAAACGCCTGGGGCTGGGGCGAAGCGGCGGCCGAGCTGGAGGCGCTGGCGACCGCCTCGCCCGTCACGATCGTGCAACCATTGCCTAACAGCTTGTGGGCGCGGACCGGCCTGGACTGGGGGCGCGGACGAATAACACCCATGCTCGCGGACAGCCCGTCTCCTCTGCGCGTGCTCGCCGGGACCGGCGGCCGCACCCTGCCGATCCCGGTGCTGGAACTGACGCCGGGCTGGATCGCGCCGTGGGCGCAATTGCTGGCCGGTTACCGGCGGATCGCCGGGTACCCGCTGCTGCAGCGGCCCGAACCCGGCGGCGAGCACGCGCGCCCGGACACCCTCGCCGTGCGGCAGGACGCCGAACTCGGCAACCGACCCCTGGATCGGGTCCGCCGATTCCGTTCGGCCTCGTCGCCGGAGGCGTTCCGGCTGGCGGCGTGCCTGGCCCAGGTGCCGCTGCTGCTGCCGATCATGCGCCTGGTGCAGCAGGCCGTCCTGCCCGGCACCAAGCCCAGCGTGCTGGCCGAGGTGCTGGCCGGCGGCCTGATCGAGGCCGGCGGGGCCGCGCCGGCCGCGCCCTACACCGTGGCCGAGGAGAACCGGTCGTTCGCGTTCCGGCCCGGCGTGGAAGCGATTCTGCGCGAGGCCGTTCCGCGCAGCGAGGCCGCCCGGGTGCTCACCGCGGTCTCGCGCTTCGTGGCCGAGCGGTACGGGGTGCCCGGCCAGGTCTTCCCCGCGACGCTGTCCGATCCGGCCGACAGCGACGGTTCTTCGTTCGCCTATCTGTCTCCGGATGTGTTGCGCCGCATAGCGCCGAACTTTCCCGAGTCCCCGCCCGAACCACCGAACGTGGAACAGCAGCGGCGATACGCCGACCTCGCGCGGACCGCCTTCACCGTCGCCGAATTCGGTGAGCTGGAGGAGGCCCTGACCTCCACGCGCGCGGCGCTGGCCACGGTCCCGGTCGGGCACGAGGCCCGCTTCGAACTGCTGCGCATGCTCGCGGTCCTGCTGCACCGGCGCTGGCAGCGCGATCGGGACGCGAACGATCTGGACGAGGCGATCGCGGTGTCCAAGATGGCGATGAAGGCGGGCCCGGACAGTGACACCGAGTTCGCCGCCTTCGCGACCTTCGTGGGTGAGCTGCTGCTGCAACGGTATTCGGCGGTGGGCGGGGTCGACTACCTGACCGACGGCACCCGGGTGCTGCGCGCCGCGCTCGACGACACCGACCCCGAGGATCCGGTCCGTCCCCGGCTCTGCGAACGGCTGGCGGACGCGTACCTGATGCGGTGCGAGGCCGCGAGCGAACCGCTGCACGGCTGGCAGGCGGTCGATCTGTACGTCGCGGCGGCCGAGTCGATCGAGGACGAGACCGGGGACGCCAATGCCGTACTGCTGCTGAAGATCACGCGCGCCTACCTGCACATCGCCGAGGTCTCCGCGTACCCGGAGGACGATCTCCCGGACCGCGTGATCGAACAGTTCCGCTACGCGGCGGCGTTGCTGTCGGAGCCGCGCACCGCCGAGGTGTACGTGGCGCTGTTGAAGGTGGTGCGGGTCGCGGCCCGGGCCGCCGAGCACGCCGCGGTCCCGGCGGGTCTGCCCGTGCGCATGTCGGAGATCCTGGCGGGGGTCTCGGTCGGAACGGGTATGGGGGAGTTGGCCGATGCGCGCAATGTGCTCGACTCGGTGCGCACCGACTCGGGGTGATCGGTGAGCGATCCGCCCGCACCGACACGCCGCCCGGCCACGCGCTGGGCGGCGTTCGGCGCGGCGGTGGTGCTGGTCGGGCTGGGTGCGGGCCTGGGTGCGGTGGCCCTGCGCTACACGCTGCACTGGGCGAGCGCGCTGCTGCTGCGGCAGGTCGTGCCCGCCTATCCCGATGACGCCGGGGGACAGGCGATTCCCACCGGGCCGGTCTCCGGTCTCGGCTGGTTGCTGCCGGTGCTGCTCGCCGCCGCCCTGGCCGCGGCGGCCGCGCTGTCCCGGCTGGGGCCGGGGCACGTCAAGGGCACCGACGGGGTAATCGCGGCCGTGCACGCGCGCGAACTGGGCGGACTGGGCGCCGGCGCCGCGACGGCCAAACTGGCGGGCACCGCGGCGACCCTGGGCGCGGGCGGTTCGGGCGGAACCGAGGGCCCGGTGGCGGTGATCTCGGCGGCGCTGGCCGGAACCCTCACCCGGCGACTGGGTCTGACGCCGGGTGAGCGCGCGGTGCTGGTCGCGGCCGCGGTGGGCGCGGGGGTCGGCGCGCTGTTCCAGGCGCCGCTGGCCGGGGTGCTGCTGGCCGGGGAGGTGCTGCGCAGGCGCGGCGTCCACTGGCGTGTGGTCCTGGTCGCCGTGCCGGTGACGGCGGTGGCGTTCGGGCTGTTCGCCGTGCTGTACGGCCGTCGCCCGATGTTCGGGTACGCGGACCTCGGCGCTCTCTGGGATCCGGCGTCGTTCGGGCCGCTGCTGGTGGTCGGCGTGGTCTGCGGGGTCCTGGCGCGTCTCTACGCGTGGACCTTTCACCGCGCGGGCGCGTGGACGGCCCGGATCGCGTGGTGGCCCGAATGCACCGCGGCCGCGGCCGGGGCGCTGGTCGGGCTGATCGGGCTCATCCTGCCCGCGACCCTGGGCACCGGCTACGGCGTCGTGGCCGGCGAACTGTCCGCGGTGGCGCTGGCCGCCGCGCCGCTGTGGCTGCTGGCCGTCCTGCCGCTGGTCAAGATCGCCGCCACCTCGATCACCCTGCAATCCGGCGGTGTCGGAGGGGTTTTCGGCCCCGCGATGGTGATCGGCGCGACCGCCGGGGCGCTGTGCTGGCGGCTCGGGATCGCGATCGGGCTCGAGCTCGGGCCGGCGGCGCTGTTCGTCATGGCCGGGCTGGCCGCCTGTCTGGGGTCGGCGGTGCGGACGCCGATCGCGGCGCTGGTGCTGGCCGGTGAGGCCGTCGGGGCGGTGGTTCCGCCACTCGGTGTGGCGGTCGCGGTCGCGGCCGCCGTCTGCTGCGCGGGCGCGGTGTCGCTGTTCCCGTCCCAGGCCGAATCCGAATTGCCAAGGGGTTACCGGCAATTGAGTGAAATTCGAAGGCGCTTACCGGCGCTGTCCGTTTCGGTTATGTTGAGAAGTGGTTCGGAAACGACGGGTCCGAAATGAGCCGGGCACGCGCCGGAGTCCGGAACGGGTATCGCGGGCGAATCGGTGGGGAGGGCTATCCGATGCAGGAAGAAATGCTATGCGGCATACCGGATTTGACGGAACTACCGCTGGATCGACTGATCGAATCGGATCGGCCCGACGTGCGCGCGGCCCTGGTGACCGCGCTGAGTCGCCGGTCCGCGCTGGGAATCACGCTCGCGGGGCACAGCCCGCCGCTGCCCGGCCGAGCTACCGGTGATCGCGTGCGATCGGTCTGACCGCGAATGACGGTGGTGTCGACGATGCGTGGATCGGGCCGGCTGGAGACAGTGCGCATCTCGGCCGGGGAGATCGACGCCCTGGCGATGCTGGACGACGACCCGGGCACCCCGGCGCTCATGCGGCGTGCTCGGTCCAGTCGCACCCTGGCGTTTCTCGCGGGTGTGGCGACGGCACTGGGCGAGACGCCGCCCGAGCGCACCGCCCGCGCGGGCCTGGACACGCTGATCGCCGTGCAGCGGCTGCGGCCGCGAGTGGTGCGGGATGTCGTGCGCCATCCGCGCTTCGGCGCGTGGGCGGCGATCTGCGCGACCGAGATGCACACCCCCGGCGGCCGGGCGCCCGCCGGTGTCGCGCACCTCGCGTCCTTCGCCGCGACGGCCGCCGCGCGCGCGGGACTGGCCGCGGAACTGGACGTGCCGCGGGTCGGCGACGCGGTGGTGCTGCCCGGACTCGGGTGCTGGAGCGGGCATACCGCGCCGATCGCGCGGGTGCGCACCGGTCCCGGCGGCGCCGTGCTGCCCGGGCGGGACTGGACGCCGCTGCGCAGGCTCACCGCGCACACGCGTTTCGGCGCGGTCGCGGTCGAATTCGATGATCTGCCGCCCACCGCCTCGGCCTGGCCGGAGGTGGTCCAGCCCGTCCGCGATCCCTGGCAGCGGTGGCCGGACACGGATTTCGAGCGGTGGAACGAGGTGTTCGCCGACGCGCTGGAACTGCTGTGCGCGGCGGTGCCCGAGCTCGCGGCACCGCTGTGCCGCGGGCTGTACGCGCTCGTGCCGCTGTCCCGGCGGACGTGCCCGTTCACCAGTTCGACCCTGGTCGACGCCTTCGGCACCGCGGCCACGCTCGCGCCGGGCGGCGTGGCGGGCGCGGCCACCGGTCTGCTGCACGAGTTCCAGCATTCCAAGCTCAGCGTGCTGATGGAGCTGACCCCGCTGATCGCCGTGGACGGGCCCGCCGATCTGCCCTCGCCCTGGCGCGCGGACCCGCGGCCGGCCAGCGGTCTGCTGCACGGGATATACGCGCACGCGGCGGTTGCCCGATTCTGGCGGCGCGCCGCGACCCTCGGTGTCCGCGAGTCGATCCCGAGCCCGGGGTCACTGTTCGAGCAGACGCTCGCGGCGTGCGAGACTCTCACTCGCTCCGGTCGATTGACCCCGATCGGCAGCCGATTCGTGGACATCATGCGGTACACCGTGCTCTCCGATATCGACAGCGCCGGATTCGGGGGCGGTGGCTCGGGTGGCCCGGACTCCGACGACGCGGCGCCACAGCCGGGAAAGGACTGAGACGGGTGTCGTCTCCGGTTTATCGGGTTTCCCCCGGCGAGTCGATCGCCGTTCTGTACGCGCCGGAGGACTCGGTGTGGGCGCTGTGGCTACAGCAGCTCGGCCGGGAAACCGGGCGCGACATCCGAATTCGGCGGCTGGACGCGGCGGGCTCGTTCGATCGGGGCGCGGTGGGCACCCTGATCATGGTGGTCAGCGAGCATCTGCTGCGCGTCGCCGAACGCACGCCCAGCTTCTGGCGCGGGGCCGCGGCCGACGAGCGGCGGCTCGCGGTGATCGTCGGCACCGGATCGGTGCCCGCGGCCGCGGCACGGATTCCGGCGGTGGACCTGCGCGCCCTGCCCGATGCCGGGCAGGCGCGAGCGAAGGTCGCGCGGGTGCTCGGCCTGCTCGAGCACGTGGCCGCGCCCGAGACCCTGCGCCAGGCCGCGTGGACGCCGGTGGAGTATCCGGGCAGGCAGTTGTTCGTGGACTACCGATCCCAGTCGGTGCCCGGCTATCAGGCCAAGTGGTTCTACGGTCGCGAAGGCGAGATCGACGAGATGCGCGCCGCGCTCGCCAATTCCGGCGCGGTGGTGCTGACCGGCGCGGCCGGCACCGGGAAGTCCTGGCTCGCCGGGGCGTATGTGCACCGCTTCCGCTCCCAGTACGACCTCATCGCCTGGATTCCGGGCGAGAACGGGGTCGCCATGCGCACCGCGCTGGCCCGGCTCGCCGAACCGCTCGGGCTCTCCGATTCGCTGCCGCGCTCCACCGTGTACCGCGATGTGGTGGAGGCGTTGCGGCGCACCGACATTCGCTACCTGATCGTGTACGACAATGTCACCCCGGACGATTCGCGGTACCCGGGGCAGTACCCGCTGCCGCGGAAACCGGCGCTGCTGTCGGAGGTGGTGCCCTGGGGCGGGCGCGGGCACGTGGTGTTCACCTCGAAGGTCGCCACCTGGTCCGAGCCGCAACAGATTCCGATTCCGGCGTTCAGCGTCGCCGAGGGCGCGAGTTTTCTGCGCAGGCACGTGGCCGAGCTGGGCGACGGGGTGGCCGAGCAGTTCAGCCGGGTGCTGGACGGCAGCCCGGTGCTGTTGAACGCGCTGGCGCACCTCGGGGCCCGCGGCACCGACACGCTGGACGAAACCCTCTTGGACAAGGTGCGATCCGCGCCGCTCACCCTGTTGCGCGGCGCCGGGTACAAACACGCGGGGTCGATCATCGGCGACTCGCTGCGCCCGCTGCTGGACGAGCCGCGCGGCTCCAACGCCTGGGCGGCGGGGGAACTGCTGCGGCTGCTGACCGCGTTCCACGCCGATCAGCCGATCTCGCTGGCGCTGCTGACCTCCGATCTGGACAGCGGCCACCAGGGGCGGCGGCTGTCGGACGAGCTGGCGGCGGCGCTGGGCAACGACAACCGCAGGCGCGTCGTGCTGCAACTGGCCACGCGCGACTCGGTGGCGCAGCTGTGCGCCGATCCGCTGACCGACACCGGGCGGGCGCTGACCATTCACAGCATCCCGTGGTTCGGCATCCACGACTTCCTGCCCAAGGATGTCGCGGAGACCAATCGTCATCTCGCGCACCAGGTCATGTGCGACGCGGATCCGCGGCGCATCGACCGGCCCGCGCTGTGGTTCCGGTACGAATGGCTGTGGCAGCAGCTCGCGCACACCGAGGTGCTCACGTGTGCGCGAGTGGCGCAACCGGATTCGCCGTGCGCGCGACTGCCCGAGCTGATCGCCAACATCGTGCGGGCGCTGCGGGCGCAGGGGGAACTGACCGCGGCCTCGGGGCTCGGGGAGCAGGCGGTCGCGGCCTGGTCGCCGGTGCTGGGCGCCGGTCACATCGGCGTCGTGCGGATTCAGCAGGCCACGGGGAACGCGCTGTGGCAGCTGGGCCGGCTGCAGGAGGCGCTCGGGTACGCGAAGGCCGCGCGCGACGGGGTCGAATCCCAGCGCGGGGAGTACCCCGAGGAATACGTCGCCGCGGGTGATCTGCTCGCCGCGTGCCTGCGCATGTCCGGGGACTGGGAGGGGTCGGCGCGGGTGAATCTGGCCTCGCACGCGTGGGCCCGCACCTGCCTGGGGGACGCCCACCTCGAAACACTGCGCGCCGCACACAATCTGGCGGTCGCCTACCGCATGGTCGGGCGCTTCTCCGACGCCATGGCGCTGGACACCGCCAACTACGAAGCCCTGCGCGGGGATCTGTCGCTGCGCGGGGACGACATGCTGATGCTGCACTGCCTCAACAACATCGCCCGCAATCATCGGGAGCTCGGGCACTACGAGGAATCGGTCGCGGTGCAGGACAAGGTGTTACGACGCTTCCGGGAACTGGTCGACAATCCGCGGCATCAGCATCTGCTGCGGGGCCGCAAGAACATGGCCGTGTCCTACCGCAAGGCGGGGCGGTATCCGGAGGCGCTCGCGATGCAGCAGGAGGTGCTGCACGATCACATCGCGGTGTACGGGCCCGAACATCCCGAATCGATCGCCGCGCGCACCAACGTGGCCAACGACTTCCGGATGACGGCGGACCCCGCGCAGGCGCTGGAGTACGCGCGTGAGGCGCATCAGCTGGGTACCGGGCTGCGCAGCGCCCATCCCTTCACGGCGGCGTGCGCGGTGAACTACGCGGCGGCGCTGCGCGCGCTCGGGCGTCCGGGCGAGGCGCTGGCCCTGGACGAGGAAGCAATCGCGATCTTCGTCCGGCGGCTCGGGGAGGATCACCCCTACACCCTGGCCGCGCAGAGCGGGCGCGCCTCGGACCTGGCCGCGCTCGGGCGGCTGGACGAGGCGGTGGAGCTGGGGCGGGACACCCTCGAGCGGTCGCGCCGGATTCGCGGGCCCGAACATCCCTACACGCTCCAGTGCGCGACGAATCTGAGCCTGGATCTGCGCGACAGTGGCGCGGACGAGGAGGCGAGCGCGATCGAGGCCGAGACGCTCGCGGGCTACGTGCTCACCCTGGGGCCCGATCACCCCGAGGCGAAGGCGGCACTCGCGCGGGTGCGGGGTGTCTGCGACGTCGAGCCGCCGCCGATGTGAGGGGTATCCGGCGGCAGCCGCTCGCAGTTCGCGACGGTGGCCGGGTCCTGCCGGCGGGGGCCTTCTTCGCGCTAGTGCGCCTTCTTCGCGGCCCGGCGCAGCTGCAGGATTCGGGTGCCGCCGACCAGCGCGGTGACCAGCGCGCCCACGATGACCGACAGCAGGACCAGGACCCCGATGGGCAGGTTCCAGTTCCAGGCGAACAGCGAGACGTGGGCCTGGTCGAGGTTCTGCAGGATGAAGACCAGCACCACGATGCCGAGCAGCGCGGCGAAGACGAGGCCGACCCAGGCATAGCCCGCGCGGGTCTTGGGGACGCCCCGATCGGTGTTCTTGTCCGTGTGCGGAGTCGGTTCGGCTCCCGGGTTGGGTACGGCGTCGGTGGTCATGATTCGATCATTGCCGATCGCTATGACCGGTGCACGTATTTCGCCCGGTATCTCTGATATGTCGCTTCAGCTCGCCGTTTGCCGCGACGGGCCCGGCCGGATGCGGGCCGACTGTGACGAGCGCATCGCACCCCGACGGCCCGGAACCGGGTTTCGGGTGGAACACTGGAGGGGTTATGACTGCCGCCCCCTTGCCCCTGGTGTTCGACGCCCCCCGCCGTGGCCTGCCGCCGCGGCATCTCGCCGACCTCGATTCGGCCGAACGCAAGGCGGCGGTGGAGGCGCTCGGATTACCGAAGTTCCGCGCCGACCAGATCGCGCGACAGTACTACGGCCGCCTGGTCGCCGATCCGGCGCTGATGACCGATCTGCCCGAGGCCGTGCGCGCCACGATCGGCGAGGCGCTGTTCCCGCAGCTGCTGACCACGGTCCGGCACATCTCCTGCGACGACGGCACCACCCGCAAGACGCTGTGGAAGGCCGGCGACGGCACCCTGCTCGAGTCGGTGCTCATGCGCTACCCCGACCGCGCGACGCTGTGCATCTCCAGCCAGGCCGGCTGCGGTATGGCCTGCCCGTTCTGCGCGACCGGCCAGGCGGGCCTGACCCGCAACCTGTCCACCGCGGAGATCGTGGACCAGGTGCGCGCCGCGGCCGCCGCCCTGCGCGACGGTGAGGTCGCCGGTGGTCCCGGTCGGCTGTCGAACATCGTCTTCATGGGCATGGGCGAGCCCTTGGCCAACTACAAGCGGGTGGTGAACGCGGTCCGCCGCATCACCTCGCCCGCCCCCGACGGCCTGGGCATCTCCCAGCGGAACGTGGTGGTCTCGACGGTCGGCCTGGCCCCCGCGATCCGCAAGCTCGCCGATGAGGATCTCTCGGTGACCCTGGCGGTGTCCCTGCACACTCCGGACGATGAGTTGCGGGACACGTTGGTACCGGTCAACAATCGCTGGCCCGTCGCCGAAGTCCTCGATGCCGCACGGTATTACGCCGACAAGTCCGGCCGCCGCGTGTCGATCGAGTACGCCCTGATCCGCGACGTGAACGACCAGCCCTGGCGCGCCGACATGCTCGGCAAGAAGCTCCACAAGGCCCTGGGCTCCCGCGTCCACGTGAACGTGATCCCCCTGAACCCGACCCCCGGCTCGAAATGGGATGCCGCCCCCAAGCCCGTGGAACGCGAGTTCGTCCGCCGCGTGAACGAGCAGGGCGTGCCCTGCACCGTCCGCGACACCCGCGGCCAGGAGATAGCCGCCGCCTGCGGCCAGCTCGCTGCCGAGGGCTAGCGCTGGTTTCGCGCGGGGCCGAAAAGCCTTTGGCGCACAGCGGATGAGCGCGTTATGCGGACTGCTTCAGCCGGTTTGCGTTGTGTGCAGCGCGGTCGCGCGCGGGGACAGGGTGCGGGCGTCGGCCAGCGGCATGCTGACGAGCGTCAGGCCGAGAGCCTCCAGGATTCGCAGCGATGTGGCCAGAGTGGGCGAGGCTCGTCCGGCCTCCAGGTTGCGGACGGATGACACCCCGGCGTCGGCGAGGTCGGCCAGATCGAGCTGGGTCAATCGAAGGGCGAGGCGGCGTTCGACGACGGAGGCGCCGAACGCCGCGAGCGGTCCGGCAGTGTCGGATAGTGGACGGCGCCGGGGTTTCGATCGCACGATGTCTCCTATCGTTGCTATCGCAATGATAAAGCCGAGCGTGTTGTCGACCTGCTCGGAAAACATGGATCTTCGACGGCTTAGCGTTGCGATAGCGACGATAAGAGGTGTGGGCTACACCGGAACGATCGTCGCGACTATCTCGTGGATCGTGCCGTCGGGGATGCGGAACGTCTCGGTGATGTCGACCGTCATCAGGGTGATGCCTACCACGCCGGAGTCGAGGAGGTAGCGGGCTGTTACCACGTCGCCTTCCTCGGTCATGTGTAGGTCGCGGACCGTTTGGATGATTTTGTACTGGAGGCCGTGGTTCAGGTCGTGGGCCAACTGGGGGCCCGAGTAGCCGGTTTGCAGGCCGGCCTCGACGCGGGTGGCGTTGGGGGCGAAGGGGACATCGCTCGCGTCGTGGGAGACGAGGGCGTCTATGTAGGCGCGGCTGATCGCCTGGCGGGGAGTGTCGCCGGGGGTCGGGGCCGCGGTGGCGAGTCCCGGACCCAGGGCGAGGGTGGCTGCGGCCGTCACCGACAGAACTGCAACCTGTTGTAATTTCATGCGCTGAATGCTGTCTCGAGACGCGCCCTCGCGCAATCGAATCGGGTGAAAAACCAAGTGGCTCGGTCGCCTTCGGCACGCCGGAGGTCGCCTTCGGCATCCGCGACAGCAGATGGGCGGCCGACAGGTCCGATTCGGAGGGACCTTGAAGGTCTCGGGACGTCGGGGTGCCGCACGCCGGGAATCCCGGCGTACGGCGACCGGTCAGCGACGGGCGCGGTCCAGGACCTCGTCCTCGGTCAGCGCGCTGGCGGGGTGGTGGCTCAGGCACATCGGGACCGACAGCTTGCTGAAGCCCAGACCCTCGGTGGCCCCGTAGAACCGGCCGGCCGACAGGCGCGAGATGTCTTCCACCCGTCCGCCTTTGGCGCGGGCGAGCTCCTTGGCCGCCTGGATCTGGACCGAGGCGTTGAGCAGGCCGAAGAACTGGGTGGCCGCATTGCCGGTGATCAGGTTGTGCAGGGCCTTGGGCGCCTGCGTCGCGAACACCAGGCCGAGGCCGTACTTGCGCGCCTGGGTGGCGAGTTTCAGGGTGCTCTCGGTGGAGGCCTTGGTCGCGTTCGAGGGCGCGAACGTCTGCGCCTCGTCCAGCACGAGCAGACCGCCGAGCGGGCGATCACCGGCCGGATGCCGTTTGATCCAGGCGAACAGCGCCAATTCCAGCTGATTGACGAAGGTTTGGCGCTGCTCCTCGGTCGCCAGGCCGATACAGCTGATCACCGAGATCCGCGCCCGCTTCCCGGCGGCCGGGGTGAGCAGCACGCCCGGATCCAGGCGTTCCCCGGCCCCGCCGAAGACCGGATCGTTGACCATGGCCGCGTGCAACTCGTCGGCCATGCCCTCGGCCAGCTTCACCGCGTTGCGGATGGTGCTGATCCCCTCGGGCAGAGTCGCCAGCAGCGCGACGAACTCGCTCAGATCGGACCCGCCCCGGCGCGCGAAGTAGGTGAGCGCCTCGGTCAGTACGGCGGTGCCGGTGCGGAGCTTCTGCGCGGTCAGCCCGGTCCGGGGCAGCAGGCCCGCCACCGAAGCGTCGATGGCCGTGCGGAACTCGTCGGGATCCTCGAGCACATCGGCGAACTCGGGCAGCGGATTCAACGCGAGCGGCCGCCCCGACTCCCGCCGCGGCGTCCACACGACCACCTCGGTGTCGTCGAAATAGCGTTGTGCGCGTTCGGGATCCCGCGCGCCCCAGCCGGCGGGCGGCGTCGGCCAGCGATCGCCGAGCCGCGCCAGATCGTTGTTGGTGTCGACCAGGATCGAGGAGACACCCGCCAGCGCGGCCTCTTCGACCAGCCGCCGCAGCAGCACCGTCTTACCGGATCCGCTGCCCGCGAATACCGCGGTGTGCTTGCGCAATTGGATGAGCGGCACCCGAAAGGAGGCCCCGGTGTCGACGCCGTGGCCGAGCAGTATCGACGGCTCCGCGTCGGCTCGTGAGCCGTCCGCAATACGAGGCTCGGCGCGCAGCCGGTAATCCTGTTCCGGGGCAATGATTTCTATCCCGACCGCGCCGATGCCGACCGGCTGCCGGTCACTCACGCCTGTCTCGACCGGCCCCCGGCCGCCCACCCCGTTCCCGACCGGTTCCCGGTCACCCACGCCGTTCCCACTCACCGCGTCCGGCACGCCGTCGATCACCCGCACACGCGGGCCGCCCGCGACCGCGTCCGCCCCATCCGACTCGACCCGCGCCGACACCGCGCCCAGCACCCGCGTCAGCAGCTGCGACCCGCTCGCGGGCCGCCGCCGCGCCAGCCACGCCAGGAACCCCGGTGTCGCGGCGGTCAGCATGATCTCCAGCGCCGTGAACACCCGCAGATCGTCCTGCGACACCGGCAGCGCGAGCCCCCGCGCCGCCTCGAAATCCGCGACCGCCGCCTTGGTGACGGGTCCCGGCGAGAACCCGGTGTTGCGCAGCACGATCAGATGCCGCTTCGCGACCCCGGCCCCGATCCCCGCTTCCAGACTCGCCGAGCGCAATCGTGTCAGCACCGCGCGCGGATTGCTGTGCGCGATCGCCCGGAAGCTCCAGTGCTCCTCGTCCTCGGTGGCCTCGTCCAGGGTGCGCCGTAGTCGCGCGTGCAGCGCCTGCTGCACGATCGCGGGCGGATCCACGGTGAACTGCTGTCCCGCCGCCCCCTGTTCGAGGACATAGCAGCACAGCGCCGCGTTCAGCAGCGAGAACATCTGGCTGTCCTCGTATTTGGAGTCCATCGGGCTGATCACGTCGGCCCCGGCCCGCAGTTCGGCGAAGCGCCGGTCCAATTCGGCCAGGTCCGTCGGATCCGGGGGAACCGGCCCCGGTCCGGGCTCTCGGCCCGCGTCGGTGAAGTGCCGCAGCTCCCGAATCTCGTTCGCGGCCAGGCACTGCCGCACATGCTCCTCGACCCGCTGCAGGAGCCGGCGCGGCGTGTGGTCAGCGACCGCGCGATCGTCGAACGCCGCGGGCAGCACCGGCCAGGTCGGATAGGGCGGCTCGAAACCCGCCTCGCCGTACAGACTTCCCAGGTGCCGCTCCACGATCGCGGTCGCGACCCCGGCGGACGGCATGGCGGTGGACAGCTCGACCACGGTGAACCGGTCCGCCGCCGAGTTGACCGCGCGCGCGGTGAGGATCTCCCAGGACTTCGGGATGCAGGCGACCACGATGAGGGTGCGCGTGGTCTCCTCGCGCAGCTGCATGAGCCCGTCCGCGAGCCGATTCGCGAGCGTGTCCCCGGCCGCGGACCCCGATTGCGCGATGACGCTGTCGATCTGATCGACGGCCAGCACCACCGGCCCGGCGAGCGCGAACAGCCGCGACACGTCCCCGAATATCAACTGCGGCAACCGACTCGGCCGCCGGAACCCCCACGCGAGCCGATCCGCCTCCTCGATGCCGTCCTCCAGCGTCAGGAAGCTGAGCCCGATCTCCTGCGGCCCGCCCTTGGCCTTGAACAGCACCAGCGCGCGCAGCGTGTCCCGGCAGTGCAGGGCCACACCGGGATCCAGGTCCCCGACCCGCTCCACGAATTCGTCGATGTCCGCCCGGCTCACCTGCAGCATGCCCCGCAGGCGCATGCTCAATTCCTGTCCGCACCCGGTGAGTTCGGCGAGCGTGCCCAGCATGCGACCGAGCTGCCCGCCGTCCGAGCCGAGCAGCTGCGCGACGATCCCGTGCACGGCGCCGGTCCAGAAGGACTGCCCGTCGATCAGTTTCGGCATGAAGAACGCGCCGCCCGCGCCCTGCACGTGCTGGCGCAGCCAGCCGAGCATGTGGGTCTTGCCGACCCCGCGTTCCCCGCTGAGCACGAGTCCGGTCGGGGTGCTGTTCGGCCGCTTCGCCGCCGCGCCCACCCGCCGGGTGATCTCCTGCACCGCGTGCGGATGCAGCCCGTCCACGTGATAGCTCAGCGGGCTCCACACCTCGTCCGGGCCGAGCACGCTGCCGAACTGGACAGAGGCGAGCGCGTGATGCTGTTCCTCGTTCAACGGGCGGCCTCGATGGTGAGCAGATGTCGTGGCGTCCCGCCGAGCACGATCGCGTCGGCGCGGTCGCGCTCGGTCAGCGTCTTCTGATCCGCCTCCGCGCGCACGTGCACCCCGTCCCGGCGGGCCAGGGTCTCGAGCGCCCGGTCGACCTCGCCGCGCGTGAGCGTCCCGAGCCGTTCCCGCAGGACCGTCAGCCGGACCGGGGTGCCGCCGCCCCGGCTGATATCGGCGTACGCGGTGGCGACCTGGCCCGCGACATCGGGCGTGAACAGGTCGGCGAGCGCCTGCCCGGTGTCGTCGAGGTGCCGGCGCAGCCCGGCGAGGATCGCGTACAGCGTGCCCCCGGCCGCGCCCGAGCGCGCGGGGCGCGGAGCCGAGAGTTCGCGCGCGCACCACACCGCGCCCGCGTCGGTGAGCTCGTGGCTGAACGCCCGATTCACCTTGGTGCTGGTCACCAGGCCGAGTGCGTTGAGCCGCACCCGGTTCCGGCCGTCGAGTTTGATTCCCGCCACGGCGAGCAATTCGGCGTTGGTCAGCTCGCGCGCCTCGGCCAGCAATACGAGCAGGACGCAGCGTTCGTTCAACGTCAATCGCTCTTCGGACATGGTCAATCCCCGTCTCTGTCAACTTCTTCCGAGCCACGGCGCGGGCGGTCACGGTGAATCCTCGTGCGCTCGACGCGATTCCGCGCCCGCATCGACCATATTTCCCCGGCGCGGCACGCGGGTGAGAGGTATCGCCGTCCGCGTAATCCCGGGAGGGGCGGGTCCGGGGTGCTCGGGTCCGGCGCGAGGCGCTCGGCCCGCCTCCCGGTGCGGGCGGGTAGCCGGGGGAGCCGGGGCGGGGATCGCGGACCAGGCACCGCCGCGCGGCGCCGCAACTTTCTGGCACCCACCCGGCAACACATGACTGACTGAGAGCGGTCGAGCCTCACTGTTGCTTGTGTGACTCGTGAGGCCGCAGTGGCCGCATCGTGGCCGTTCCGAGGTGTAAAGGAAGCGTAAGGGTGACCTCTGTTTATGTTGATTTTGCCGATTTGTGATGCAAGTCACTGAGCGAAATCTGAGGGCAAAAGAGACCGAAAGTCTGCTTCGGCGTGCGGATTTCAGATCGAGTTACGTAGATCACTGTCCGTTTTGTACTCTTACGCAACTTTAAGTTACTTCTCAGCAACAAACGGTTGGAGACTTGTCCGTGGGTGCTCGAACGAGGACCTGCGCCCCACCGAGACAGGGGCGGCACCCGCGGGAGAAAGCACGAAGTCAATGAAGTTCAGCAAAGTCGCCGCCACGTCGGCACTGGTCATCGCGGCCATGGGTATTGCCACCGGCACCTCGCACGCCGACACGGCTCCTGCCCCCTCGCCGGTCATCGGCTCTTTGCTCGACGGCGTGAACCAGGGCATCAACCAGGTCGTCCCCTCCATCGGCTGGAACGTCGCCCGTGAAGGCGATTCCATCGTGGTCACCACCACCGCCGGTTCGCTCAACACCGCCGACGGTCAGTTCCAGGTCCTGGACAACCAGGGCAACCTGGTCACCGCCCTGCCGCTGAGCTACACCCTCGCCGACGCCGAGTACCCGATCGACGCCGCCGTCGACGGCCTCCGCGCCACCCTGACCCCGCGCACCGACGCCGGCCGCCCGATCGCCGACGGCGGCCTGCGCCACGAGGTCGCCAACCAGGAGGCCTTCGACGACGCCATCTCCGCCGCCGCCACCCAGTTCGGCCTGGCCACCGCGATCGGCACCCTGGTCGGCACCATCGTCGGCGCTGCCGCCGGTTGCGTCCTGGGCGGCATCAGTGGCGCCGTGCTCGGCATCCCGATCCTGGACGCCGGCGGCCTGGCCCCGCTCGGTGGCTGCCTCGCCGGCGCCATCATCGGCATCCCGCTGGGCGCTGCCGCCGGCCTGATTCTGACCGGCGTGCCGGCCGCGATCATCATCGGCATCGGCCTGGTGAACCGCCTGAACGATCCCGCGAACCAGTAGTCGCGGGTAGTACAACCCACAATCGGGCCGGGTCGCTGACAGCGACCCGGCCCGAAGTGTATGCGGGTCCCGGGCGGTGAAACCGCCTGCGGGACCTGTGAATTCGTACTCGCTAGCGCGGCTTGCGCTGCAGGAACGAGTCGCGAATCATGATGCCCGCCAGCAGCGCCGCGAAGCCGACGAGGTAGATGTCCTCGACCTTGCCCTTGTGGTTGCCGATGATCATGGCGAGCAGGATGAACACGACGACCCACCCGGCGACGCGGAAGGTACGGCGCGATTCGCCGCTCCAGCCCCACGCGGCGGACGGAACCTCGGCGGTGTCGACCTTGGTGACGACTCCTGCGCTGTGGGTGGGTTCCAGTTCCGTGGTGGCCACTTTCGCTCCTTAGGGGCTCGAATCCAATGCTGGCCCATATCGTGGCATACGACCCTGCGTCGTAGCCAGCAGGGTCGCGGCACGCCGTCGCCGGGGTGCGCGCCGAGCCGGGGTGGGGGACAGCACCGATCGGGACAGGAGACAATGGGCGCGTGTCCGACGTTGTGAAGGTTCTGCTGCTGGGCAGCACGGGTTCGATCGGTACCCAGGCGCTGGAGGTGATCGCCGCCAATCCCGACCGTTTCGAGGTGGTCGGCCTGGCCGCGCGCGGGGGCAACACCGAATTGCTGGCGCAGCAGATAGCCGCGACGGGCACCGCCAACGTCGCGGTCGCCGACGAGGCCGCCGCCGCGAAGCTCGGTGTGCCGCTGGCCGGTCCGGACGCCGCGACCGAACTGGTGCGCCGCACCGACGCCGACGTGGTGCTCAACGCGCTGGTCGGCTCGCTCGGCCTCGAGCCGACCCTGGCCACCCTGGAATCCGGGCGCCGGCTCGCACTGGCCAACAAGGAATCGCTCGTCGCGGGCGGCTCGCTGGTGACCCGGGTCGCCAAGCCCGGTCAGATCGTGCCCGTCGACTCCGAACACTCCGCGCTGGCGCAGTGCCTGCGCGGCGGCCGCGCCGACGAGGTGGCCAAGCTCGTGCTCACCGCCTCGGGCGGCCCGTTCCGCGGCTGGACCGCCGAGATGCTCGAATCGGTGAATCCCGATGAGGCCAAGGCGCATCCGACCTGGTCCATGGGCCTGATGAACACCCTGAACTCGGCGTCCCTGGTGAACAAGGGCCTCGAACTCATCGAGACCCACCTGCTGTTCGGGGTGCCCTACGACGACATCGACGTCACCGTGCACCCGCAGTCGATCGTGCACTCCATGGTCACCTTCCACGACGGCTCGACCCTGGCCCAGGCCAGCCCGCCGGATATGAAGCTGCCCATCGCCCTGGCCCTGGGCTGGCCGGACCGCGTCCCCGGCGCGGCCGCGGCCTGCGATTTCTCCACCGCCTCGACCTGGACCTTCGAACCGGTCGACAACGAGGTCTTCCCCGCCGTGGAGCTGGCGCGCCAGGCGGGCAAGGCCGGCGGCTGCGTCACCGCGGTCTACAACGCGGCCAACGAGATCGCCGTGCAGGCCTTCCTCGACGGGCTCATCCAATTCCCCGGAATCGTGCGAACCGTGCAGCGGGTCGTGGAGTCCGCCGACCGCTGGAGCTCGGAACCCAGTACTTTGGACGAGGTGCTCGCGGCTGACTCGTGGGCGCGAGAGACCGCGCGCACGCTCGTGCGCGGCTGACTGCAGAAGGGTTCGACTACCGCATGGTCTACGCGATCGGCTTCGCACTGTTCGCCCTCGGTATCACCGTGTCGGTCGCGCTGCACGAATGCGGCCACATGTGGGCGGCACAGGCCACCGGTATGAAGGTGCGCCGCTACTTCATCGGCTTCGGCCCGAAGGTGTTCTCGTTCCGGCGCGGTGAGACCGAATACGGTCTGAAGGCGCTGCCGCTGGGCGGATTCTGCGATATCGCGGGCATGACCGCCCTGGACGAGCTCGAACCCGAGGAACTCGACCGGGCGATGTACCGGCAGAAGACCTGGAAGCGGCTGTTCGTCATGTCCGGCGGCATCCTGATGAACTTCCTGCTCGGCTTCCTGCTGATCATGCTGCTCGCCGTCGTGTGGGGCCTGCCGCGTTTCGACCAGCCGCCGGCCACCCAGCTCGGCGCCATGAGCTGCGTCGCGAGCCAGGGCCCGGATCAGAAGGTCATCCCGTGCAGCGGCGAGGGCCCGGCGCAGAAGGCCGGACTGCAGCGCGGGGACATCGTGACCGCGGTGAACGGCACCGCCATCGAGACCTGGCAGGAATTCCGCGACCAGACCGAGAAGCAGACCGGCCCCTTCACCTACACGGTCGAGCGCGGCGACGAGAAGCTCACCGTCACCGTCACGCCCGAGCAGGCGGCCACGTACCCGGTCAAGGACGGCCCGGTCAAGATGGTCTCCAAAGTCGGTGTCGGCCAGGACTTCTACGGCCCGGTGCAGTACGGCTTCTTCGCCGCCATCCCGGCCTCGGCCGCGTTCACCGGCGAGATCGGCCTGCGCACGCTGCAGTCGCTGGCGCAGATGCCGGCCAAGGTCGCCGACCTGTGGGAGGCGGTCACCGGCGGTGAGCGCGATCCCGAGACCCCGGTCTCGGTCTACGGCGCCTCCAAGATCGGCGGCGAGACCGCCGAACGCGGTATCTGGAGCCTGTTCGTGCTGACCCTGGCCAGCCTGAACTTCTTCCTGGGCGTGTTCAACCTGCTGCCGCTGCTGCCCCTGGACGGCGGGCACATCGCGGTCGTCATCTACGAGAAGCTGCGCAACCTGTTCCGCAATCGCAAGGGCCTGCCCGACGGTCCGCCGGTCGACTACCTCAAGCTGCTACCCGCCACATACGTGGTGGTGGTGCTCGGCGGCGCGTACATGATCCTCACCCTGGCCGCCGACATCGTGAACCCCATCAAACTCTTCCCCTGATCCCTTCCCGCCGCCGGCGTGTCGATCCTGTCGGCGGCAATCGGTAGATTCGAAGCGGGGCTGCCACAGGCCCGGGGCGGCGAATCCGAAGTTCCTGGCGCGATGGATGTCTCGACGAATTGTCGCGCGATGAAGGAACGGTGTTGCGTCGTGGAGTTGACGCGTGGGGCGAACGCGGCCGTCGCGGCGCCCGCGGTATCGCTGGTGCTGGAATGGGGCTCGGACCGGGCGCTGGATCCGCAGGCGCTGCTGCTGGCCGAAACCGGCAGGATCAGATCCAATGCCGACTTCGTCTTCTTCAACGCCCCCGCGCATCCCTCGGGAACCGTTGCGCTGTCCGAGGTTACGGCCGGCCGGGCCACCCTGCGCCTCGCGCTGGCCGACATCGACGCGACGGTGGATCGGGTCGTCATCACCGGCTCGGTCGACCAGGGTTCGTTCGGCGACATCGACGGATTGACCCTCACCGTGCGCCATTCCGGCGGACGGCTGCTGCGCTACGCGGTCCAGGGCACCGGCCGGGAGACCGCCATGGTGCTCGGGGAGTTCTACCGTCGCAACGGCGAATGGAAGTTCCGGGCCGTCGGCCAGGGCTGGGACAGCGGATTGCGCGGGCTGGCGGAACAATTCGGCGTCGAGGTCGACGACGAACCGGAGTCCCCGCCCACCCCGGAACCGCCCGCGCCCACCCGGCAGCCCGCACCCGCGCCAGCCCGGCAGCCCGCGACCGGACCGGCCGCATCCGCACCCGCTCGGTCGGCGGCATCCGCACCGGCCACACCCACACCCGGTCGTACGCCCGCATTCGACCCCGCCCCGACGCAGCCCGCACCGTCCGCATCCGCGGCCGCCGCACGGCGATTGGATCCGACCCTCCCCGCCCACCCGAGAACCCCGGCGCCCCCGCCGGTTCCCGCCATGCCCGCCGCCTGGTACGCGGTCCCCGCCGATCCGAACCGCCTGCGCTGGTGGAACGGCGCCGGCTGGACCGAGGAGTACCGCACCGCGCACCCCGCGAACGATCCAGCGGTCTGCCCGCGCTGCGGCCGGCCCCGGCACGTGCAGCGGTTCGGCCCGCCGAGCGCGTGCCGCTGGTGCGAGGGCGAGGTCGGCGGTCTGCTCGAGGCCTGGCGCGCCCGGGTGTGGCAGGTGCTGTCCGCGACCGGGCCCAGCGGCCCGCAGTGGGACGAGCTCTGGGTCACGCTGCGGCACAAGATGATCAGCGAGGGCACCGGGAGGGAGGCGCTGCGCCCGCTGGCCCTGGCGCATCTGGAGCGGGTGGTGGCGTTCGCCTTCGCGGACGGCGAGATCGAGGCGAGCGAACTCGCCGAGTTCGAGCGCACCATCGAGATCCTGCGCGCGAGCACCGATCTGAGCGCCGCCCACCAGCACGTCGAGGGTCTGCGCCGGCGCATGCTGCGCGGGCGCGGCCTGACCCAGGTGAAAGTCGGTGACCTGCCGCACATCGAGCGCCCCGACCTGCACCTGGAGTCGGACGAGCTGCTCTACCTCGACGTCAACGGCACCCGCATCAAGTATCTGGCCAACGGCCCCAAGCACATTCCGGGCCGGCTGATCGGCAGCAGCAAGAAGCTGCGTTTCGTCGGCCAGGGCGCGGGCGCCGAATTGTCCTGGACCAAAATCGTTTCCATCCGCCACGAGTACGACACCGTCGTCGTCGAGGCCACCACCGCCCGCGGCGGCGGGACGTACCACGTCCCGGACGCCGAATACGTGGCCGCGGTCCTCGAGGGCGCGCTGCGCGTGGCCAAACGCCTGGTCCTGGCACCCGGCGAGCGGGATTCGCGCGCCGTGCCCCAGGACGTGAAGGCCCGGGTGTGGCAGCGCGACGGCGGCAAGTGCGTCCAGTGCGGCGACAAGCGGTACCTGGAGTTCGACCACGTCATCCCGTGGAGCCAGGGCGGCGCGACCAGCGTGGACAACCTCCAGATCCTGTGCCGCGGCTGCAACGCGCGCAAGGGCGCCCGCATCTGAGAGCCGGGTGGCGCCGCGCGAGCCGTGGCGTTACTCGGCCGCCGCCGAGTTCAGCAGCTGCCTGCACAGCCGATCGGCCTGCCGGGTGGTCTCGGGCTGGCGGAACTCCGGGGTCAGGGCGAGAACCTGGTCACAGGCGGTGTCCAGATCTATGAGGTGCCCGACCGAGACGAACACCGGTTTGACCCCCGCGCGGGTGCGCAGCGCCCGGCCCACCGGATCGCCGTCGATGGTGATCGTGGACCACGCGCCGCGCTCGGTCCCCGGCTCGTCGTACTCGCCCCAGGCGTTCTTGGCCACCCCCAGCGTGGGTATCCCGGTGAGCAGCCCGATGTGGCAGGCGAACCCGAAGCGCCGGGGATGGGCCAGCCCCTGGCTGTCGCAGACGATGAGATCCGGTGTGGTGGCCAGGTTCTCGAACGCGGCCAGGGTGGTGGGCAGCTCCCGGAAGGCCAGCAGGCCCGGGACGTAGGGGAAATCGGTGGTCCCGCGCGCGGTCGCGGTCTCGAGGGTGGCCAGGGAACCCGCCGCCAGCAGCACGATGGCGGCGGCCACGGTGCCGTCGTCGCCGTAGGCCGAGTCAAGCCCCGCGATCGTCTCGAACTTCGGGGGGCGCGGGTTCGCGGCGACCACCCGGGTGCGCAGCAGATCTTGAAGGGCGATGGCCTCCGCCGGCGTTGCGGGCCAGGGATCGATGTTCGCTACCTTCACATTTCGCACCGTATACCTTCGCGCCATCTGTAACGAATAAGAAGGGTAGGCCCCGGGCCGACTCCGGGCGGGCCGTCCGGCGCAGGTAGCCTTGTCGCCGCCGTCACAGGGCGACCGGTATCCGCGCGTCGGTAAGCTCGGGATCGGAACGGGTGAGCACGAGACGAAAGTAGGCAGCTGATCGTGAGCAGTGCCATCACACTGGGGATGCCGTCCGCACCGGCGGCCGTCCTCGCACCCCGGCGTAAGACCCGCCAGCTGATGGTGGGCAAGGTCGGTGTCGGCAGTGATTCCCCGATCTCGGTGCAGTCGATGACCACCACCAAGACCCATGACATCAACGCGACCCTGCAGCAGATCGCGCAGCTGACCGCCTCGGGCTGCGACATCGTGCGTGTGGCCTGCCCCCGGCAGGAGGACGCGGACGCGCTGCCCACGATCGCCAAGAAGTCGGGTATCCCGGTCATCGCCGATATCCACTTCCAGCCCAAGTACATCTTCGCCGCGATCGACGCCGGCTGTGCCGCGGTCCGCGTGAACCCCGGCAACATCAAGGAGTTCGACGGCCGCGTCAAGGAGGTCGCGAAGGCGGCCGGTGCCGCGGGCATTCCCATTCGCATCGGCGTCAACGCCGGTTCGCTCGACAAGCGCATGCTCGAGAAGTACGGCAAGGCCACCCCCGAAGCGCTGGTGGAGTCCGCGCTGTGGGAGGCGAGCCTGTTCGAGGAGCACGGCTTCGGCGACATCAAGATCTCGGTCAAGCACAACGACCCGGTGATCATGGTGGAGGCCTACCGCCAGCTCGCCGCCGCCTGCGACTACCCGCTGCACCTGGGCGTCACCGAGGCCGGTCCGGCCTTCCAGGGCACCATCAAGTCCGCGGTGGCCTTCGGCGCGCTGCTGTCGGAGGGCATCGGCGACACCATTCGCGTCTCGCTCTCGGCCCCGCCCGCCGAGGAGATCAAGGTCGGCGACCGCATCCTGCAGTCGCTGAATCTGCGCCCGCGCAAGCTCGAGATCGTCTCCTGCCCGTCGTGTGGTCGCGCGCAGGTCGACGTCTACACCCTGGCCGAGCAGGTCACCGCCGGTCTGGACGGCCTGGAGGTGCCGCTGCGCGTGGCCGTCATGGGCTGCGTGGTGAACGGTCCCGGCGAGGCCCGCGAGGCCGACCTGGGTGTGGCCTCGGGCAACGGCCGCGGCCAGATCTTCGTCAAGGGCGAGGTCATCAAGACCGTGCCCGAACATCTCATCGTCGAGACCCTCATCGAAGAGGCCATGCGCATCGCGGAGGAGATGGGTGACAGCGAAGGGACCGGCTCGCCGGTGGTCACCGCCGGGTAATTCGCAGGTCAACTGGCGGGCGCGGCCAATAGTCGGGCACATCGCCGCAAGTTCTGGCAGGCTGTGATCGTGCGGAGTGTGCTGGAGCCGACGCGCCGGCCCAAATCGTCCGGTGCCCGTCAGCTCGCGAACCGCGATCTGACGCAAGTTCTGCGTGTCCTGGATACCGACCCGGTCGCCAGTTGCATGGTGGCCGCCCGGTTGCAGGAGTGTGGACTCGATACCCGGGGCGTCTACGGCGAGCTGTGGAGCCGGGGCGGCCCCGGGGACTCCCTGTGCTTCTCCGGCGCCAATCTGGTGCCGCTGCGCGGCAATCGGGCCGATCTGCGGGCCTTCGCAGACCGGGCCATCCGGGGTCCGCGCGTGTGTTCCTCGGTGGTGGGCCGGCGCGAGCTGGCGCTGCCGCTGTGGGAACTGCTGTCCGAGCACTGGGGTCCCGCCCGCGAGCTACGCGCGGATCAGCCCCTGCTGGCGCTCGAGCGCACCGCGGGCGTCGCCCCGGATCTGCGGGTGCGCCGCGTGCGGCCCGAGGAGCTCGATCGCTATCTGATCGCCGCGGTCGCGATGTTCACCGAGGAGATCGGGGTCGATCCGCGCGCCGGTGACGGCGGCCGAGGGTATCGCCGCCGGGTTGCCGGTCTCATCGAATCCGGGCGCGCCTGGGCCCGTTTCGAGGACGGCGAAGTGGTTTTCAAGGCCGAGGTGGGCGCGCTGTCCCGTCGCACCGGCCAGATTCAGGGCGTGTGGGTGCACCCGGATCATCGCGGCACGGGAGTCGGTACCGCGGGCACCGCGGCGGTCGCGAATGTGGTGGTGGCCTCGGGGCGTACCGCCAGTCTGTACGTGAACTGCTACAACGAGGTCGCGCGCGCGGCGTACAAGAAGGTCGGCTTCCGGCAGATCGCGACATTCGCCACCGTACTGCTGGATTGAGCGCGGGTTTCTGTGAGAACGGCGTGAAATCCGTTCTCGCTCAGTGTGTCGCGCCGGTTTGCCCATAGTTGGCTCTACGATCTGTGCCGATGTCAACTCGGTTCTCTCCGTCGCGGCGGCACTCCCTGCTGACTGCCCTGCTGACCGTCACCGCGGTGTCGGTGGCCGCGGTCGGCTGCGCCACGGGGCCGCAGGGTCCGGCCCAGACCGCCGATGCCTTCCTGTCCGCGTTCGCGGACAAGGACGTGCAGGCCGCCGCCGATCTCACCAACCTGCCCGAGAAGGCCGCTCCCGCACTGTCTTCCGCGTGGGATCAGCTCCAGGCCGAGGAACTGATCGCGCATTCGGAGCCGCCCCGGGTCACCGGCGACACCGCCACCGTGGACTACACCTACGAGTGGCACCTGCCCAAGAACCGCGTGTGGACCTACAGCGGGCAACTGCAGATGGGTCGCAGCGAGGGCTCCTGGGCGGTGCGCTGGAACTCGGCGAACATCCATCCGCAACTGGGCAATACCCAGACCCTGCAGCTGCGCGGCCTGCCCGCGCCCAAGGCCAGGGTGAACGAGCGCTCGGGTTCGGACGTGCTCGTGCCCGGCCCGATCTACCGAATCTTCTTCGACCGCAAGGGCACATCGGACCCCATCGGGGTGGCCAACTCGCTCGCCGTCGTCCTGCGCCAGTTCGACGAGGACCTCACCCCGCTCGCGGTGCTCACCGCCGCCCGCAAGGCCGAGGGCAAGTTCACCGTGATCACGCTCTCGGAGTGGGAGTACAACGAGGTCGCCGCCGAGCTGTCCGGTCTGCGCGGTGTCAGTCACGACAAGCAGTGGGACATGGTCCCCACCGATCGCCGTTTCGCGCCCGATCTGCTGACCCAGGTGCGCAAGACCGTGATCGACGAGGTGGACGGCAAGGCCGGGTGGGCGGTGCTGACCGTCAACGCCAACGGCGCCGACGTCGACGTGCTCACCGAGGTGGAACCGCAGGCGTCGCCGTCGTTCTCGCTGAGCGTCGACCGCTACATCCAGAACGCCGCCCAGCGCGCGGTGGATCTGCGCCAGGAGCAGGCCATGATGGTCGTGATGCAGCCCTCGACGGGTGCGATCCTGGCCATCGCGCAGAACGAGGCCGCCGACGCCGACGGCCCGGTCGCGGCCTCGGGACTGTATCCGCCGGGCTCGACCTTCAAGACGGTGACCGCGGCCGCCGCGATGACCGCGGGCCTGGCCGATCCCGAGACGGTGGTGCCGTGCCCGAGCACGATCATCGTGGGGGATCGGACCATCCCGAACTACAACCTCTTCACGGTCGGCGACGTGCCGATGTGGCAGGCGTACGAGCGGTCCTGCAACACCGCCTTCGCCAAGATCGCCTCGGAACTGGGCGGGGAGGATCTGCGCACGGCGGCGGCCGCGCTGGGCGTCGGCCCGGACTACTCGGTGGTCGGCCTGCCGACGGTGTCGGGTTCGGTGCCCGTGGCCGACGAACTCGTGCAGCGCGCGGAGGACGGCATCGGTCAGGGCAAGGTGCTCATGAGCCCGTTCGGGCTGGCCCTGGTGGCCGCGACCATCGCGCACGGTACGACGCCGGTGCCGTATCTGATCTCCGGCCATCCGACCGAGGTCTCCGGCGACCGGACCCAGCTCGGCCCCGAGGTGGTGGACGGGCTGCGGCTGATGATGCGCCGGGTGGTGCTCGGCGGTACCGCCGAGCGCATTCGCGATCAGGGCGAGGTGTACGGCAAGACCGGCGAGGCCGAGGTGGACGGCGGCTCGCACGCGTGGTTCGTGGGGTATCGCGGTGATATGGCCTTCGCCACGCTGGTGGTGCGCGGCGGCAGTTCCGACAACGCGGTGGCGGTGACCAGGGACATGCTCACGGCGCTGCCGCCGGGATATCGATAGCGGGCCCGAACTCGACGCGAAGGGTCAGCGGTCGGTGGGCAGGGTGCGCGCGGAGAGCGTGCAGGCGTCGGGCTGGATGTTGCCGTTGATGGTGTCGGAGACGAATCGCTGCTGGGCCAGGGTTCTGGCGGGCGGGCCGACCGTGGAGGCATCGCCGAGAATCTCGGTGACCCCGGCGCCGGCGAGGATCATGCCGGCGGTGGTGAGTAGTAGAAGAGCCGAACGCTTCATATCCCACTCCCTTGTTTTGGGGATGAGTCGGGAGACCCGGAACGGTCTGTCGCGGATAACCGGTGCTCATGAGTGGTGGCTGATTGTTTGCCAACGCATGGAACGGTAATCGGACAGCCATGCACGGGGCAACCCATTGGTGTGATCCCGCACACTTCGCGACGGGAAGTGGTGCGGATCACCAGGGGGAATGCGTTCGGCCACGCCGGGCCGTTATCGAATTGTCGCGATATACCTGTCGGTTGCCACCGTGCCGACGCGGATCGAGCGGCGGCGGGGCTCGCGGGCCGCTGTCAGTTCTGGCGGTGCATGGTCGCGGCGAGATGATGCTGCAGCGGCTGTTCCACCGCCGCCATGCGCAGGGTGTAGCTGAGCGTGTCCCCGGACAGGGTGATGGTGCGCCCGAGCGCGGTGACCGATTTCGCGCTGCTGCTGCGGCCGATCGAGGTCGAGTCCAGCTCGATGCGCAGGCCGTCGTCGTCGGCGACGAGCTCGCCCTCGCAGATCTCGGTGATGCCGGTGGGGTGCGCCAGGATCAGTTCGACCCGGTCCCCGCCGATGGCCCGCAGGTACCCCGTCTCGCTGTGCATGGGCCGTCCGTCGTCGGCGGCGCGGGTGCGCTGGCGATAGGTCAGGAAAGGCCGGCCGACGTGTCCGAAGTGCACTTCCTCCAGGTATTCGAAGGAGGAGATGGTCGGATACTCGCCCTGGCCGCGGCCGCGCCAGCTGCCCAGCAGCGGGGCCAGATGGGCGATGGCGGGGTGGGGTTCGACGGGAATCTGGGGTTCGAGCACGGCGGCCAGCATAGTGGTCCGGCCGCCGCGTCGAGGCCGGTCGGCGCGCGGCGGCGCCGGGATTCGCGGAAAGGGGTCTGGATTGCCCGGTTCGGTGGCGGCTGTCAGCGGCGGCTGGCCCGGCGGTAGCCGTACGCCGCCGGGATGGCGAAGACGGCGATCGCGCCGACCGACCACGCGATGGTCTGGGTCAGCGGCCACGCGACCGGCCCGCCCGCGGACAACCCGCGCATCGTGTCCACGGCCACCGACATGGGCTGATGCCGCACGACGGGTTGAATCCAGCCGGGATAGGCGGCCAGCGGGACGAATCCGGTGCTGAAGAACATGAGCAGCGAGGACAGGATCGCCACCCCCTCGACGAGCGTGGATTTGGCGGTGAACACCGCGATGGCGGTGACCATCGTGGCGAAGGCCAGCCCGAACAGCACCGGGATCCACAGGAAGGCGAAGGCCGCCAAGGGGCCCTGCCGGAAGCGGAAGCCCAGGGCCGTGGCGAAGCAGATGATGACGATGGTGCCGGCGAAGATGCGCATGCCCTCGGCGAGAATGCGCGCGGCCAGCCCGGAACCGCGGTGCACGGGCAGCACCCAGAAGCGCGCGAGCAGCCCGGCGTCGCGTTCGCGCCCGAGCATGACGCCGCTGGCGACCGTGCCCGAAAGCGCCCCGACGAGCGTCACCATGGGCGCGGAGCCGTAGAGGGCGTCGCTGCCGGAGAACTTCTCGATCTGCCCGCCGACCACGATGTCGAGCATGAGCAACAGCAGGCACGGGACGATGAGCGTCTCGAGCAGGGTGATCGGATCGCGGGCCCAGCGCAGCAGCAGCCGGTGGGTCTGAATCCAGGTGTGGCGCACCAGGGCCGGGACGGAGGTTTCGGTGGTGCGCACGATGTCGGCGTCGGCGGGCGCGTCCAGGGTCGCCATGTCAGGACCTCTTCGTATTGAGCCGGACGGTGAAGTAGGCGGACACCACGATGATCGCGGCGGCCCACAGCAGCGGCGGCAGCATCAGTGACCAGGTGACCTCGCCGGCGTTGCCCAGGCTGTCCCCGCCGAGCGCGCGCAGCCCGTAGGCGAACTGCGAGACCGGCTGGTTGCGGACGAAAGGTTCGACCCAGTCCGGGAATTGGGCCGCCGGCGCGAGTCCGGTGGAGAGCATGCCCAGGATCAGCGGCGGCAGCACCAGCATCTGGGTGGTGGCCTCGGGGCTCTTGGTCACGGTGCCGATGACGTCCGCGCCCAGGCAGAACGCCAGGCCGATGAGCATGGCCAGGCCGATGAAGGCCGCGGTGTGCAGGGCCGGTCCCTCGAAGCGGAAGCCGATGACGTACACGCTGATCAGCGCCGACACCAGGGCCACCGCCATGCGGAACATGTTGGCGGACATGCGCGCCGCGGTGGGTACCAGCGGATGCATGGGCATGGCGTCGAAGCGCCGGTCGAGTCCGGAGACCATGTCGGTGGCGGCCCGGAAGGCGGCGGAGATGGCGGTGAACGCCGCCGCCTGCAGGATGACGATGGGCGCCATGAACTGCGCGTAACTGCTGAATCCCGTGCCGGAGAAGGTCATCACGAGATTGAGCGGAATGTAGAAGCTGGCCGCGAAGGTCATGGGCGCGAGGATGGCGGTGGCGATCTCGCCGGTCTTGACGGCCGGCGCGATGAGCCGCCAGGTCAGCACCCACCACTGCTGGACGGTGGCGGGCGTGGCCCGGGCCGCGGTCAGCCAGCCCGCGGGGGCCGTGGTCGCGGCGGTCATACCCGCGCTCCTTCGTCCTCGAGGGCGGGCTCCTCGGCGAGGTGCCCGGTGAGCTTCAGGAACACGTCGTCGAGCGAGGGCCGGCGCAGCGCGATGTCGACGAGTTCGATCTCCGCGCCGTCGAGCCGGCGCAGGGCTTCGGCCAGGGTCTTGGCGCCCGCGGGCGCGGGGACGGCGATGCGGTCCGAGTCCGCGTTCAGTGCGTCGCGATTGGCCTCGGGCAGCAGATCGCCGAGGGCGTCGGCGATGGCGGGCAGATCCTCCATGCGCTGCGGCACGATCTCGCAATAGCTGCCGCCGGTACGGGATTTGAGTTCGTCTGCGGTGCCGCTGGCGATGACCACGCCGTGGTCGATGACGATGATCCGATCGCACAGGGCGTCGGCCTCTTCGAGGTACTGGGTGGTGAGCAGGGTCGTGATGCCGTGTTTGCGGAATCCGCCGACCAGGTCCCAGACCCCTTGGCGGCTACGGGGATCCAGCCCCGTGGTGGGTTCGTCCAGGAACACCACCTCGGGCCGCACCACCAGTCCGCAGGCGATGTCGATGCGCCGGCGCATGCCGCCGGAGTAGGTGCCCACCCGCCGGCCCTGGGCCGCGCCGAGGTCGAACTCGGCGATGAGTTCGTCGGCCCGGGCCTTGGCCGCGCGTTTGCGCAGGCCCATGAGCCGCCCGAACATGACGAGGTTCTCGTAGCCGCTGAGCGCGTCGTCCAGAGCGGCGAACTGCCCGGTCAGCATGATGCTGCGGCGTACGGCCGCGGCCTCGGTGACCACGTCGTGGCCGGCGACGGCGGCGCGGCCGGCATCCGGTGCGATGAGCGTGGACAGGATGTTGACCATGGTGGTCTTGCCCGCGCCGTTGGGGCCGAGGATGCCGAGCACCTCGCCCTGCGCGGCGGTGAAGCTGATGCCCCGCAGGGCATGTACCGCGCCGAAGGATTTCTCCACGTTCTCGACGAATACTCCGTCGCCCATTGTCACTGTCCCTTCCAGGGTTGTCACCGCGCATCTCCCAGGTGGTCGTCCAGGACGCGGGCGATGATCGCGAGCGCGTGCGGTGAGGTCAGCTCGTCATGGCCGGCCTCGATGTCGTGATTGGTGATGGCGCCCGTGATCCAGGGCCGCCAGCCCCCGGGTCCGAAGATGTCCGAGGTGTCCACGGTGGCGCTGAAATACAGTGCGTCGCCGTGGAATACGGGCCGTTGATAGCCGGTGCGGGTGCGGGCGGAGGCGTTGTAGGAGGCCGCCATGCGCTCGAGGGTGACGGCGTCGACCAGCGACACCCCGCCCATGCGCGCGCTGATGAGGTCGGCGGCTTCCTGCGCGGTGGATTCGGCGGGGATGTCCCCGATGCCGAACACCGCGCCGAAGGTGGCGATGAACGAACCGGCGGTGAGCTTCTCGATGCTGTCGCCGTCGATGTCGGTGCTGTCGGCGTCGAGCAGCGCGAGGGTGCCCACCTCGGCGCCGGCGGCCGCGAGTTTCACGGCCACGGCGTGCGCGATGAGCCCGCCGAAGGACCAGCCGAGCAGATGGTACGGCCCGTCGGGTTGCAGGGCGCGGATCTCGGCGACGTAGCGGTCGGCGAAGTCGTCGATGCTGCGGGCGTGCGGATCCCCGGACAGGTCGGGGGCCTGCAGGCCGTAGATGGGCCGTCCGGGCCGCAGCTGTTCGGCCAGACCCAGGTAGGTCCAGGCGATGCCGGAGGACGGGTGGATGCAGAACAGGGCGGGTTCGTCGCCGCCGGGCCGGATGGGCAGGACGACGTCGAGTCCGAGGGCGGAACCGCCCGCGCCCGTGGACGATTCGGCGAGCGCGCGGGCGGCGGCCTGTTCGGCGAGGTACGCGGCCTCGGCGTCGGCGGCCGCGCGGGCCGCCGGGGTGGCCGCGAATTCCGCCGCGGCGGTGAGCGCTTCGAGCCAGCGCTGGGCCAGCTCGGCGATCTCCGCGGTGTCGAACAGGCCGCCCGGGAAGCCGAACGAGGCCTCCAGCCGGTCCCCGACCACCACGGCGTTGATCTCGATCTCCGCGTTCACCGGCACCTCGGGGTGTTCGGTGGCGTGCAGATCGCCGAATTCGTCGGTGGGCAGCCAGCCGAGTCCTTCCAGCCCGGCCGGGATGTCGGCGGTGGCGTAGCGGCCCAGGTAGTTGAAGCCGATGCGCCCGGGCAGGCGGGCCGGGAACCGGTTCGCGGATTCGGGGTCGAGGTAGCGCAGCAGGCCGAAGCCGATGCCCTTACCGGGCACGGCGAGCAGTTGATGTTTGACCGCGCGGATGGCCACGCCCATGGCGGGTCCGCCGGCCAGCGCCTGCCCGACGTCGACGCCGGGCAGTTCCAGGCGCACCGGATACAGGGTGGTGAACCACCCCAGCGTCCGGGACAGATCGGCCCCGGGCACGATTTCCTGTTGGCGCCCATGCCCTTCCATACGCACCAGGACCGGATCCTGTTCATCGGCCCGGTTCCGGTCCGCCCGCCACCGGGCCACCGCGAGGGTCAGCGCGGCGAGCAGGGCGTCCTCGACGGTGCCGTCGAAGAGTGCGGGCAGGGTGGTGAGCAGGGCGGTGGTGACCGCCGCGGGCGCCTGGATGTCGACGGTGCGCACGGTGCCGACCCGGTCGATCGCCGGATCCAGGTCGCGGTCCGCGAGCAGGGGATCCGGTGCGGTCGCGAGCGCGTGCCAGTGGTCGAGTTCGGCCCTGCGCTCGGAGCCGCGCGCCTCCTCGGTGAGGGCGTGCGCCCAGCGCCGCATCGAGGTGCCGGTCTCGGCCAGGATCGGCTGGGCGCCGCCGCGGATCTGGGCCCACGCGGCGATCAGGTCGGGGACCAGGATGCGCCAGGACACCCCGTCGACGACCAGGTGGTGGGCCACCACGATGAGCCGGCCGGCGCGGGTGGCGTCGACCGGGTCGAGCCAGACCAGCTGCAGGACGGTGCCGCGGGCCGGATCGAGCCGGTTCAGCGCCGAATCCAGTTCCGTGACAGCGTATTCGCGCAGTTCCGCGGTCGAGGCCGCGTCGAACTCGATGCGATGCACCAGGGCGTCCACGTCGACGCTGCCGGGCGCGCCGGTGTGCAGCCGCCAGTCGCCGTCGTCGTGAATCAGCCTGGCGCGCAACATGTCGTGGTGATCCACCACCGCGGTGAGGGTGGCCACGACCTGGGCGCGGGTGATGCCCGGGGGCATCTCCAGCACCGCGGTCTGGGCGAAGCGGCCGAAGTCGCCGCCGCGCTCGGTCATCCACCGCACGATCGGGGTCGGCGGGATCTCGCCGACGCCGCCGCCGGGCAGTTCCTCGAGCACCACGCTCTCCCCGGCGGCGTCGGCCAGGGCGGCCAGCGCGGCAACGGTGCGGTGTTCGAAGATCTGCATGGGGCTGAGTTCGAGCCCGCGCAGCCGGGCCCGCGACACCAGCTGGATGGCGAGAATGCTGTCGCCGCCGAGGGCGAAGAACGAGTCGTGCACGCCGACCCGGTCGCGGCCCAGCAGTTCGGCCACGATCTCCGCCAGCGTCGCCTCGCTCGGGGTGCCGGGTGCGCGATATTCGGTCTCGGCCTCGAAAACCGGTTCCGGCAGCGCTTTCCGATCCAGTTTGCCCACCGCGTTGAGCGGTATGGCGTCCAGCACCACGAAGGCGGTGGGCACCATGTAGCCCGGCAGCGCCTCGGTGGCGTGCGCGCGCAGCGCGGCGAGGTCGATCTCGGCTCCGGTCTCGGGCAGCAGGTACGCGGCCAGCGCGGTCGCTCCACCCGGCCCCTGCACCCCGAGGGTGACGGCGAACTCGACGTTCTCGGCGCGGGTCAGCACCGCGTCGATCTCCCCGAGTTCGATGCGCTGACCGCGCACCTTGACCTGGAAGTCGGTGCGGCCCAGGTATTCCAGGCGCGGTGCGCCGAGCGAGCCGGTCCAGCGGACCAGGTCGCCGGTGCGGTACATGCGCTCGCCGGGCGCACCGTAGGGGTCGGCGACGAAGCGGCTCGCGGTGAGTCCGGGCCGGTCGTGGTAGCCGCGGGCGAGGGCGTCGCCGGCCAGGTACAGCTCACCGGCCACGCCCATGGGCACCGGCCGCAGCCGGTCGTCCAGGACGAGGGTGGCCGCGCCGTGGATGGGCCGGCCGATGGTGACCGGCCGATCCGGGCGCAGCACGTCCGAGGTGGTGGCCCAGATGGTGAATTCGGTGGGGCCGTACAGGTTCACGAGCATGCGGCCGGTGGCCCAGCGCGCGACCAGCTCGGGTCCGATCGCCTCGCCGGCCACCGCGAGCACCCGCACGCTGGGCACGGTCGCGGGATCCATGGTGGCCAGTGCGGACGGTGTGATGACCAGGTGGGTGACCCGGTGCGCGGCGATGAGTTCGGCGAGCGCGTCGCCGCCGAACACGTCCGGCGGCGCGACCACCGCGGTGCCGCCCGCGCCGAAGGCCATCAGCGCCTCGAACGCCGAGGCGTCGAAACTCGGTGAGGCGACCTGCAATACGCGCGAGTTCGCGTTCAGGCCGAGCATGTGGTGCTGGGCGCGGACCAGATCGGCCAGGCCGCGGTGCGAGACCGAGACGCCCTTGGGGGTGCCGGTGGAGCCCGAGGTGTAGATGAGCCAGGCCGGATGGTTCGGGTCGATCTCGCCGAAAGGTTCACTCCAGGGCGACATCTCGTCCCAGGGCCGGCGGGCGGGGCCGCTCGGCGCGTCCAGGTGCAGCCACAGGACGCTGTCCGGCAGCAGCGGCCGGTGCGTGTCCACGGTCAGGCCGAGCACGGCGCCGGAGTCGGTGAGCATGTGGTCGATCCGCTCGATCGGGTGGCGCGGGTCGATCGGCAGGAAGGCCGCCCCGGTCTTCGCGGTGGCCAGCAGCGCGATGAGCAGTTCGGCGCTGCGCGGGAGTGCCAGTGCCACCGTGGTTTCCACCCCGGCGCCGGCGTTGGCGAGGCGGTCGGCCAGGCGGTCGGCCGCGGCCTCGAGGTCCCCGTAGGTCAGGGTCCGGCCGTCGGCGATGATCGCCGGGCGTTCGGGGTGGAAGGCCGAGGCCGCGGTGAGCACCTCGGCCAGGGTCGTGTGCTCGCCGGTGCCGCGCGGTCCGCGCAACGGCACCAGGGCGGTGCGTTCGGCGGCGCGCAGCAGATCGATATCGGAGATGCGGATGTCCGGGTCGGCGAGCACGGCGGTGAGCAGGCGCTGCCAGCGCTCCACGAGTTGCGCGGCGGTGGCGGGGTCGAACAGATCGGTGGCGTAGGTCAGGGTGCCCGCCAGGCCGCCGGGTTCGGCGCCGGGCGCCGGATCGCGCAGGTCGAAGGTGAGATCGAATTGCGAGGCGTCCCGCTCGAACGGTTCGACGCTCACCCGCAGGCCCGGGAACTCCAGTTCGGGCAGCGCGAAGTTCTGCAGCGACAGCGAGACCTGGAACAACGGATGGTGCGCGGTCGAGCGCGGCGGATCGAGCACCTGCACCAGGCGTTCGAACGGCACCTCCGCGTGGGCGAAGGCGTCCAGATCCGATGTCCGTACCGCGGACAGGAATTCGCGGAAGCCGTGGCCCGGGTCCACGGGCGTGCGCAGGGCCAGGGTGTTGACGAACATGCCGACGAGATCGTCGAGGGCGGCGTCGCCGCGTCCGGCCACGGCGGTGCCGATCACGACGTCGGGGGTGCCCGCGAGCCGGGACAGCAGCACCGCGACGGTGGCGTGCACGACCATGAACAGACTGGTGTCGGTCGCGGCCGCCAGCGCGGCCAGCCCGCGGTGCGCCTGCGCGTCGATGCTGAAGGGCAGGTCGGCGCTGCGCAGCGACTGCACGGCCGGCCGGGGCCGGTCCGCGGGCAGCTCGAGGACGTCGGGGACACCCGCGAGTCGCTGCGACCAGTACGTGATCTGCTGTGCGGCAGCAGATTCCGGGTCCTTCTCATCGCCCAGCAGTTCCCGCTGCCACAGCGCGTAGTCCGCGTACTGCACCCGCAGCGGCGGCTGAGTGGCGCCCGCGCCCGCGGTGCGGGCGAGGTAGGCGCCGACGAGATCGGTGGCCAGCGGGGCCATGGACGCGCCGTCGGCGCTCACGTGGTGCACCACGAGCACGATCACGTGGGTCTGGGGCACGTCGGTGAGCCGGAACAGCCCGACCCGCAGCGGGGTCTCCCGGGTCAGGTCGAAGCCCGATCCGGTGAGTTCGGCGATCCGTTCCCGCAGGGCCGCACCGTCTTCGGTGTCCTGAACGCCGACGCGCGGCGCGGCGGCGTCCACGCTCACCACCACCTGGCGCGGACCGTCCGCGTCGGCGGGATAGACGGTGCGCAGGGTCTCGTGCCGGGTCACCACGTCGACGACGGCCGCGTGCAGCGCGTCGGTGTCCAGCGCGCCGGTCAGGCGCAGCGCGGCGGTGATGTTGTACGCGCCGGAGGTGGGATCCATCCGGTTCATGACCCACATGCGTTGCTGGGCGGGGGAGAGCGGGATCCGGTCCGGCCGGATGCGCGCGGCCAGCGCGACCCGTCCGGGTCCGTCCCCGGCGGGTACGACGCGGGCCGAGAGCTGCGCCACGGTCGGCGCGTCGAACAGATCGCGCAGCGCCACGGTCGCCCCGAGCGCGGCGTTCACCCGGGCCACCACCTTGGTGGCGCTGAGCGAGTTGCCGCCGAGTTCGAAGAAGGACCGGTCGATCGAGACCTTCTCCACGCCCAGCACGTCGGCGAACACCTCCGCCACCGCCGTCTCCACCGGGGTGCGCGGGGCCAGGTACCGCTCCTGCAGACTGGTGAAATCCGGTGCGGGCAGGGCGGTTCGATCGAGTTTGCCGACCGGGGTGAGCGGCACGTCGTCGAGTTCGATGATGTAGCTGGGCACCATGTACCCCGGCAGCGAGGACGCCACCCGGGTGCGCAGCAGTTCGGTGTCCAGCGCCCCGGGCGTGCCCGTGCCGACGACGTAGGAGACCAGCACGGTCTGCCCGCCCGGTCCGGGGGTGCCGAGGGTGGCGGCGTACTCGATCTCGTCGTCGGCGTTGAGTACGGCGTCGATCTCGCCCAGTTCGATGCGCAGACCGCGGATCTTCACCTGGAAGTCGCTGCGCCCCTGGTATTCCAGCTCGAGCCGGGAGCCGTCCGGGCCCTTGGTCTCGATCCAGCGCACCATGTCGCCCGTGCGGTACATCCGCGAGCCGGGCGGGCCGTACGGATTGGTGACGAACCGCGTCGCGGTGAGCGCGAATCGGTTGAAGTATCCGCGCGCGAGCGCCGGGCCGGTGAGGTAGAGCTCGCCGGTGATCCCGACCGGCACCGGGCGCAGCCAGGTGTCCAGCACCATGGCCGCCGCGCCGCGAATGGGGGATCCGATGGTGATCTGCTCCCCGGGCAGCAGCTCGCCCGGACCGGTGGCCCACACGCTGAATTCCGTTGGCCCGTAGAGGTTCACCATGCGCCGACCGGGCGCCCACGCGGCCACCAGTTCGGGTCCGGCGGCCTCGCCGGCCACCGCCAGATTCACCAGATCGGTGAGTCCGGCCGGGTTCATGGTCGCCAGCACCGAGGGGGTGATGACCGCGTGGGTGACGCGTTCGGTGCGCAGCAGTTCCTCGAGTTCGGCGCCGCCGTAGACGTCCGGCGGTGAGATGACCAGCTGCCCGCCCATGGCGTGCGCCATGAGCATCTCGTGCACCGAGGCGTCGAAGCTCGGGGACGCCACCTGCAGCGGCCGCGAGGTCTCGTTGAGATCGAGCAGGGTCTCCTGGGAGGCGGCCAGATTGGACAGGCCGCGGTGGCTCAGCAGCACGGCCTTGGGCTTGCCGGTCGAGCCGGAGGTGTAGATCAGGTACGCGACCTGGCCGAGGGTGATGGGCCCGCCGCGTTCGGCGTCGGTGATCGGCGCGTCGGACACGGTCATGACGCGGCGGATGGTCGCGAGGTCGTCCAGCAGCAGCCAGTCGATGGTGCCCGGCAGGGTCTCGCCGACCGCGCACACGGTGACGCCGATGGGTGCGCGCGAATCGGTGAGGATGTGCTCGATCCGCTCTACCGGATAGTTGGGGTCCAGCGGCAGGAAGGCCGCGCCGGTCTTGGCCAGCGCCCACACCGCCACGATGGATTCCACCGACCGGGTCAGCGCCAGCACCACGAACACCTCGCGGCCGACGCCGCGGCGCAGCAGCACCCGGGCGAAGCGGTTGGACCAGGCGTCCAGGTCCCGGTAGGTCATGGTGAGGGTGCCGGAGCTGACCGCGATGCCGTCCGGGTTCACCCGCGCGCCCGCGCCGAGGATCTCCGGCAGCGTGCGCATGGGCACCGGTTCCGCGCCGCGGACCGGCAGCAGCGCCCGGCGTTCGGCCGGTTCGCAGTGCTGCAGTTGCGCGACGCGGCGTCCGGGCTGCCCGGCGATCTGCTCGAGCAGGTGCGTGAATCGTTCCAGCAGCCGCCGCGCCGCCGCCTCGGGCAGCTGGTCGGCCATGAATTTGATGGTGAGCTGCAGGCTTTCGGCGCCGTCGGCGGCGCGCTGCGGAATCACCATGAGGTTCAGTGGATACGGGGTGGCGTCGGTGCCCGCGACGTCCAGAATGCGCATGCCCGCGATATCGAGTGCGCGCGAGAGGGTTTCGCGGTCGATCGGGTAGGACTCGAAGACGGTGAGGGTGTCGAAGAGCTCGGGCAGCCCGACCGCCTGGTGGATGGCGGCCAGTCCGATGTGCTGGTGATCCAGGAGCCGGGCCTGTTCGGTCTGCACCCGCGCGAGCAGATCGCCGACTCGCTCGCCCGGATCCAGGCGCACCCGCACCGGGAGCGTGTTGATGAACAGCCCCACCATCTCCTCGACGCCGGCCAGCTGCGGCGGCCGCCCGGAGACGGTGCCGCCGAAGACGACGTCGGTGCGGCCGGTGAGCATGGCCAGCAGCAGCGCCCACCCGGCCTGCACGGCGGTGTTGACCGTCGCGCCGACCCCGCGCACGGTGGCCTCGAGCCGGGACAGCGACTCGGGGCCGAAATCCACCGACACCATGCCGGATTCGGTGTGCGAGATGCCCGCGAGCGTCGGCACGGACCGGGTCGGGGAATCCACCCCGGCCAGGGCCTCGCGCCAGGCGTCCATGGAGGCGGCGTCGTCCTGCTCGCCCAGCCAGGCCAGGAATTCACGGTACGAGTGCGCAGGCGGGCCGTCGAAGGTCTGGCCGGTGACGGCGGCGAGGTAGCCGGCGAGCAGTTCGCGCACCAGCAGTGGCGTGGACCAGCCGTCCAGGATCAGGTGGTGGTTGGTCATGAGCAGCGTGTACGCCTCGTCCCCGGTGCGAATCAGGCTGAAGCGCACCAGCGGCGGCCGGGCCAGATCGAAACGGGTGCCCGCGTCCACGGCGATGAGCCGTTCCAGCTCGCGGGTGCGCTCGGCGGTGTCGCCGAGCGCGGTGAGATCCAGGTCCTGCCAGGGGATTTCGTCGACCGCGGTGAGCAGCTGGCGCGGCCCGTCCGGGGTTTCGACGAAGGCCACCCGCAGCACGTCGTGCCGCCCGAGCAGGGCGTGGGCGGCGGCCCGCAGGCGCGCGGCGTCCACCCGGCCCGCCAGCGAGAGCCGCGTCTGCACGGTGTAGCCGTCGGCGGTGTCGGTGTCGTAGCGGGCGTGGAAGAGCAGCCCGTACTGCAGGGGCGAGAGCGGCCACACGTCGGCCAGGTCGGGGTACCGGGTTTCCCAGTCCTCGATGTGGCGCTGCGACACCGGCACGAGCGGGAAGTCCGAGGGGGTGTGCCCGCCGGCGTCGCCGCCGCGCGCGTGCTCGGTCAGCGCGGTGAGCGCCCGCGCCCACAGCCCGGCGAATTCCTCGACCTGGGCTGCGGTCAGCACCTGTGCGGCATAGGCCCAGGTGACCTCCAGCCCCGCGTCGGTGCGGAAGGCGTTGATGTCCAGGACCGCTTCCAGTGGCGCGTCGTCGTGCTGGGTCGCCGCGAATCGGCGTGGCAGCCAGGGGGTTTCGTCGCCGGTGCCCTCGGCGCCGCCGGTGCGGCCCAGGTAGTTGAAGCTGAGCTGCGGCACCGGCGCGTTCGCGAAGTCCGCGGCGACCTCGGGCACCAGGTAGCGCAGCATGCCGTAGCCGACGCCCTTGTCCGGGATGGCCCGCAGCTGTTCCTTGACGGTCTTGAGCGCGGTGCCGGCCGCGGGCCCGCCGGCCCACGCCTCGTCGAGATCGATCTCGCTCAGGTCCAGCGCGACCGGGTACACGCTGGTGAACCAGCCGATGGTGCGGGAGATGTCCGCACCGGGCAGGATGGCCTCCTCGCGGCCGTGGCCCTCCAGGGTGAGCAGGGTGTGCCGGGTGTCGCGCCACCTGCTCGCCGCCATGGCCAGTGCGGTCAGCAGCGCGTCGTCCACGCCGCAGTGGAAGCGCTCGGGCACCAGTTCCAGTGCGGCCGAGGCGGTGTCGAGGTCGATCACGGTCCGCACCTGCCCCATGGTGGCGGCGGTGTCCACGGCGCGATCGAGCGCGCGGTCGCCGAAGGGCGGGTCCGGGGTCTCCATGATCCATTGCCACAGCGGCATTTCCGGCAGTCGCCGCGCGGCCTGCTCGCGCTGGCCGTGCGCCCAGCGCCGGAACGAGGTGCCGATGGGCGCGAGATCGCCGCCCAGCCACGCGGTCGCCAGGTCCGGCAGCAGGATGCGCCAGCTGACCCCGTCGGTCACCAGGTGGTGCAGCACCAGCCACAGCAGCGGCGAGTTCTGCTCGCGCTCGATGAGCACGAAGCGCGCCATCACCCCGGCGGCGGGATCGAGCAGGTCCGCCGCCCACTGCAGTTCCGCTTCCCCGTCCCCGCCGTTGAGCGCGGGGACGACCTCGATGAGGTCCTCGGCGCGCACCGAGCCCGGCGCGCCCACGATCCAGACCGGGTCCTGGGAGTCGCGCGGCAGATCCGTGCTGCGCCGCAGGGTGCTGCGCAGCAGATCGTGCCGGTCCAGCAGGGCCTGGACGGCCACGGCCAGCCGGGACCGATCCACGTCGGCGGGCAGGCCGACGAGCACGGCCTGGGCGAAGCGCGGCCAGGTCTCGCCCTGCTCGAGCATGGCGTGCACGATCGGGGTGAGCGGCACCTCGCCCGTGCCGCCGCCCGCCAGTTCGTGCACCGCCGGTGCGCTGACCTCGGTGGCCACCGCGGCGAGGGCGGCAACGGTCTTGTGCTCGAACACATCTCGCGCGCGCAGCGACAGTCCGGCGGTCTTGGCCCGGGCCACCAGCTGAATGGCGACGATGCTGTCGCCGCCGAGTGCGAAGAAGTTGTCGTCCGCGCCGACGTCGGCGATGCCGAGCACCTCGGACACGATGGCGGCCAGGGTGACCTCGCGCGCGGTGACCGGGGTGCGGCCGCTGCGCGCGGCGGAGCCGAAGTCGGGCGCGGGCAGCGCGCGCCGGTCCACCTTGCCGGCCGGGGTGAGCGGCAGGGTGTCGAGCACCATAACCGCCGCGGGCACCATGTGCGCCGGAAGGTGCTGGGCCACGGTGGCTTTCACGGCCTCGGGATCGATCTCGGTGTCGGCGAGCGCGAGCACGTAGGTCGCCAGCGCGGTGGCCCCGCCGGGGGTGGTCGCGCCCACGGTGATGGCGGTGTCCACGCCCGGATGCCGCTCGACCGCGGCGTCGACCTCGCCGAGCTCGATGCGGAAGCCGCGCACCTTGACCTGGGTGTCGCCGCGGCCGCCGAACTCCAGCTCGTACCCGTCCCCGCGCCGCTGCCAGCGGACCAGGTCGCCGGTGCGGTACATGCGCTCACCGGGGGCGAAGGGGTTCGCGACGAACCGCTCGGCGGTGAATCCGATGCGCTGGTGATAGCCGCGCGCGAGCCCGGGCCCGCTCAGATACAGCTCGCCGGTCACCCCCGGCGCGACCGGCCGCAGCCAGGCGTCGAGCACCACCGCGCGCATGCCGCGGGTGGGCGCGCCGATGGTGACGGGCTCGCCCGGGGTCAGCGGCGCGCTCAGGGTGGCGGTGACGGTGGCCTCGGTCGGCCCGTACCCGTTGATGACGCGGCGCCCGGCCCAGCGCGCGGTCAGTTCCGGCGGGCAGGCGTCGCCGCCGACCACCACGGTGCGAATCCGCGGCAGGGTGGCTGGATCCAGCGAACCCGCCACGGCCGGAGTCACATTCAGGTGCGTGACCTCGAGGGTGCGCAGCACGCGGGCCAGGTCCTCGCCCGCGTAGGCGGCCGGGGGCACCACCGCCACGGTGGCGCCGACCGCGAAGGTGACCAGTAGTTCCTCGACCGAGATGTCGAAGCTCGGGGAGACCGCGTGCGCCATGACCGCGTCGGCGGCGACGCCGAAGGCCGAGCCGGAGCCGGACACCAGATTCGCGAGGCCGCGGTGGGTGACCCCGACGCCCTTGGGCAGGCCGGTGGACCCGGAGGTGTAGATCAGGTAGGCGAGCTGATCGAGCCGGACCGGGCGCACCCGGTCGGCATCGGTGATCGGCGTGGCGTCGGTCCCGGCGAGCTCCTTCTCGGTCTCCTCCGCGTCCAGCACCAGCCAGCGCACCCGGTCGGGCAGGGCGCCGCGCTCGGCCGCGACGGTCAGCCCGGCGACGACGCCGCTGTCGGTGAGCATGTGCTCGATGCGATCGCGGGGGTACTTCGGGTCGACCGGGACGAAGGCCGCGCCGGTCAGCGCCACCGCGCACATGGCGAGCACCGATTCCGCCGAGCGCGGAATCGAAATCGCCACCGCGCGTTCGGGTCCCGCGCCGGCCGCGATCAGGATGCGGGCCAGCCGGGTGCTGTGCTCGAGGAGTTCGCGATAGGTGAGGGCGCTGCCCTCGACCCGCAGCGCGATGGCGGCGGGGTCGATCTCGGCCCCGGTGGTGAGGATCTCGGGCAGGGTGCGCGGCCGCGCGTCCGCGGGGCCGGCGGCGGGCACCAGCCGGGCGCGCTCGCCCGCGGCCAGCGCGGTCACCGCGGCCAGCGGCTGACTCTGCCCGCCCGCCAGGAAGCGGTGCAGGAAGGCCAGGAACCGCTCGTGCAGACCGGCCAGCTCGTCCTCGCCGTAGCGGTTCGGATTGGCCTGGAAGTCGATGTGGGTGCGTTCGCCGCCGATGCCGGGGTAGACGTTGACGAACAGGTCGTCGATCAGGCCGGAGGTGAGCACGTGCAGCCGCCCGGTCACCCCGCCCAGGCGGATGCGGGTGTCGGCGAGCATGAGGTTGACGGTCGGGCCGAAGCTGGCGACCTCGTCCATGGCCCAGCCCAGGTCGCGCAGGATGTCCTCCTGCCGGTACCGCTGCCTGCGCAGGGCGGCGGTCAGCTCACCCTGGGTGGCGCGGATCAGTTCGCCGGCGGTGGCGAGCGGGGCGGGGTGCAGGCGCAGCGGCACCACGTTGGCGACCATGCCGCCCGAACGGCGCAGGGTGGCGGTGGTGCGGCCGGAGACCGGCAGGCTCAGCACGATCTCGCCGGTGCCGGTCATGGCGCCCACGAACGCGGCGAAGGCCGCGACCACGACGGGCGCCGCGCTGGTGGACAGTTCCGCGGTCACCGCGTCGAGCAGCGCGGCGGTCTCGGCGGGCAGCGCGCCGCTGAGCAGGCGCGGATGGGCGTCCACGGCCCCGGTGCGCCTGCCCAGGTTCGCCGGTTCGGCCATACCGGCCAGGTGCTCGCGCCAGTAGTCGCGGTCGGCCTGCAGGCGGTCCGAATCACGGTATGCCACATCGGCTTCCACGATCTTCTGCAGCGGCTCGGCCCGGCCGGGCGGCACCTCGAGCCCGGCCGCGGTGGTGTTGTAGATCTCCGAGGTGCGCTGCAGCATCGTGAGCGCGCCGACGCCGTCGAGCAGGATGTGGTGCAGGCGCGAGTACCAGTACCAGCGGTCGGGCGCCAGGCGCAGCATGGCCACCGTGCAGAGCCGGTCGCGGGTCAGGTCCAGGGGCGCGGTGTACTCCGCGCGCATCCACGCCTGCGCGGCGGCCTCCGGATCGGGGGCCGCGCTCAGGTCGATGGTGAGAATGCTGTCGTCGAGGTCGGTGTCGACGATTTGCCAAGGCAGATCGTCGATTTCGAGCAGGCGCAGGTAGCCGGTGCCGAACTCGCGGCCCGCCCGGCGGGCCGCCTCCGCGAGCAGTTCGATGTCGACCGCCCCGTCGAACTCGACGTACTGTGCGATGGATATGGGGGTGTCACCGGCCAGATGCTGGGCGAACCAGATGCCGCGCTGGGCCGCGGACAGTGCGAATGCTGCGTGGTCGGAGCTGGCGGCAGAGCTGGAATCCATGAAACATCCTGCGTGTCAAAGAAAGCGGAACCGAGAGCGCGGAGTACCGGGGGCCGGGGTCAGGAGGCCCGGCGGGCCCGATGCAGTTCCGCGTCGGTCAGCGGGGCGTCCGAGCCGGTGAGGTACTGCAGCAGCGTGGAGCGCTCGTCCAGCACCAGGACGCGGCGGGGATCGGCGAAGCGATCCAGGCCCTCCCTGGTGGTGATTCCGAAATCGACACGGGCCGAGGTCTTCTCGGTGGTGAAGGGCACCGCGGTGGCGCCGGTCTTGGCGATGGCGCGGCGGGCGACGATCGATTCCAGCTGCGGGGTGGCGGCAATGGCGACCCGGGTGCCGGGGCGGGCCCCGAGGGCCAGCAGCATGCGGGCCATCCGGTTGGACCACCGATCGAGTTCGGCGTAGGTCAGGGCGCAGTCGGCCGCGCTGTAGGCGATGGACGCCGAATCGGGGCGAGAGATGGTCGCGGTGGCAGCGTGCTGCTCGCTCGCTCGCTGGGGAACGAGGGTGATGGCGGGCGATTCGACCGACTTGCACATCGTTATCATCCTCTCGGAAATGCGACTGTGTGGTGCTGTTGGGGATGTATCCAACTGTCGTCGCATCCGGTTCGATCCAACAGCGACCTCAGTGCTGCCGATCACCGCTCCGAGGGTGATGCTTCCCCCACCCCAGGGTGGGTGGAAGCCTCGTTACTCGCGTCTGCCCAGCTCGTCCCGGCTCTCCTCGATCATCGTGATGGAATCGCGCGGGCTCAGCGCCATGGCCCGGAGCTGGTCGAACATGACCCCGTAGCGGCGCACCTCGGGGTGGCCCTCGATCAACTCGTCGCTGGCGATGCCCTCGACGTAGACCAGTTCCGGGTCGGCGGGGTCGGGGAAGTCCAGCAGGGTGAAGGACCCGAGCATGCCGGGGTGCGCGCCGGCGTCGAAGGGCAGGATCTGCAGGATCACGTTGCGTTTGTTGGTGTGGTCGAGCAGCAGGTCGAACTGTTCGCGCATGACCTCGGGGCCGCCGACCAGGCGCCGGACCACGGCCTCGTCCAGCACGACCCAGAGCTCGAGCGGGTCGTGCTTGGTGAGCACCCCGGCGCGTTCCTGGCGGGCCTGGATGCGCTGGTTCATCACCTGGTCGGAGATCTTGGGCATGGTGGTCTGGTAGACCGCGTTGGCGTACGCGGAGGTCTGCAGCAGCCCGGGCACGTAGCTGGCCTGGAAGAACCGCGCCGAGAGCGCCTCGGCCTCGAAGTTGATGTACGCGCCGTACACCTCGGAGACAGCGTCCTCGAAGGAGCGGGCCATGCCGGGCTTGAGGGCGTCGACCAGCAACTGCAAGGCATCTGAACGCTGGGGTTCGGCGATACGGTACAGATCCAGCATCGCGGTGAGGGTGCGGCGCTGTGGCCTGGCCTGCGCCGTCTCGATGCGGTAGAGCGTGGTGACGTTGATACCGGTTTTGCTGCTCACCACCTCTTTGCTGAGTCCGGCGGTCTCTCGCATCTCGTGCAGCATCGCCGCGAGGCGGCGCAGACGGACGGTGAGCACGGTGCGCTTGCCTGCCATGACAAACCCTTTCGCTTAGCGCACTACTTAGAACGCACTGTTGCGTTCTTGCATTTGTAAGAGCATGATTCGGCTAGCCTATTCGTGAACAGCCGATCCGATGAGCGGTATAGCTGAAATCCGGAGACCAATCATGTTGGTGCTATTAGTGATGCAAGCGGGCACGTACGGGGAGTTCCGATGACCATGTCGATAGCCGGCGTCCTGCCGACCGCGCCGCAATTGCTCTGCGCGTTCCAGGGCAGGCGATTTCAAGATCGAGTCCTGTTGCGTTCAGCGCATGCGCTCGCCGAGTTGCACGAACGTCGCGGCCAAGTCCGAGACCCCATGCTGGTCACCGAGATCGATTGTCGCCGGGGCGAACTCGTTGACGATATCAACGATTGGGTGGAACAGGAACTGCCGCAGCACCGTAACGGCGCCGCGCTGCACACCGAGAGTCTGGGCGCGGTCGTCGATCGCATGGCCCGGAGCTGGGTGGAAGCGAATCAGGTGATCGATCACGAAGGCGCGGGCAGCGACAATACCCATAAACACTGGTACCACCTCGCCGAGCTGGTGGACGGTTACACTGATCTCGTAATCGACGTGGCCGGTGGCCGGCGTCGTTTGCCTGAACAGTGATTCCGCGCACCGCGTTCGCCTGCGTTGCCACGCAAGCGCATTGACGCAATCGACGCGTGCGGCGGAGCATTGTAGCCAGCGGTGACGTCAACCAGGTCGCGCTATCGGACCAGTAGCGCACCTGTACCGCGGACGTCGCCCGCCTCCAGACGGCGGGCGCAACGGGGCGCCCCGCCCGGCGTGCCGCGTGGTCGACTGGCGCGGCACGCCCGTCCGGGATTCCCCTCAGCCTGACACACCCGGCGAAAGCCCGGGTGGGAAAAGGCATTTCACAATGGGTCGATCGAGCTCGGCAGGGGATGACGAGTTCGGTAAGGGGGCGATGCCGTGCTGTACACCGGAGTAACCGCGGGTGATCAGTTGTACGCCCGGGCGGCCCAGGGGGCCTTTCGGATGGCGGAGGCGCCCGCGCGGCGCTGCGCCACCCACTTCCTGCGCTTCGCCGACTCGCTCGATCCGCAGGTCGAGCGGGCTCGGCGGCTAGGTGGCGCCAGCGGTTGGGGCGGATTCGACTCCGCGCGGCAGCTGGGGCGCGGGTTCGAGGCCAAGGCCGCCGATTTCACCGAAACCCTCACCGGACTTCAGGATTCCGCGCTGCGCATGGCCGCGGCGTATCTCCTGGCGGCCGGCCTGATCCGCGACGCGGACGATTCCCACTCCCGTGCGCTGCTGGCGGCGGCCGCGGACCTGGATTTCCCGGGCTGATCCCTCCCCGGGGAAATAGTTGGGCCTAATACCGACCATTCGGTATTAGGCCCAACTTCCCAATTCGCGGAATTGTGTTTCAGTGCGGGTTCGCGCCGCTATTCGCGGGACTCGAAACGAGTGTTTCACTCACGCGTGGATAGTCACTGTATCCGCGTGCGTCGCGACCGTACAGAAACTCCTCGCGCAGGGGTGCCAGCGGCAATTGGTGTGCGATCCGGTGCACCAGATCCGGGTTGGGTATGAAGGCCCGGCCGAAGGAGACGGCGTCCGCGGTCCCGTCGGTGAGCACGCGCTCGGCCTCGGGGGCGGTGGTGGGCGTGCGGTTCTCGCCGACGTTGGCGATGAGCGTGCCGCTCCAGAGCGGTCGCAGGTCGGCCAGGGCGGCGTAGGCGTCGTCGTCGGTGAGGTGCAGGTAGGCGAGTCCGCGCGTGTTCAACTCGGCTACCAGGTGCCGGTACAGCGGCGCCGGGTCGCGCTCGATCATGTCGAACTGCGGGTTGCCGGGGGACAGGCGGATCGCGGTGCGGTGCGCGCCGATGGCGGCCGCCACCGCGTCCACGATCCGCAACGGCAGGCGCACGCGGTTCGCGATGGACCCGCCGTACTCGTCGGTGCGCAGGTTGGTGTTGTCGGCCAGGAACTGGTGCAGCAGATAGCTGTTCGCGCCGTGCAACTCCACGCCGTCGAATCCGGCGGCGACGGCGTTGCGGGCCGCGTCGGCGAAGTGGTCGACGACGGCGTCGATCTCTGCCGCGGTCATCGCCCGCGGCACGATCGGGTCGGCCTTGCCCCCGGCGATGAGGTGCACCCGCTCCGGGTCGACGACCGCCGACGCGCCCGCGGGCACGCTGCCGTCGATCCGCGCCAGCGGGTGTCCCTTGCGCCCGCCGTGCATGAGCTGAGCGAAGATCCGACCGCCCGCCGCGTGCACCGCCTCGGTGACCACGCGCCACGCGCGCACGTGTTCGACGGTCTGTAGTCCGGGCACCCACGCCTCGCTCTGACCGCTGCTGTGCGGCCAGATGCCCTCGGTGACAACGAGTCCGGCGGTGGCGCGCTGGGCGTAGTAGTCGGCGACGTCGGCGGTGGGGGAGCCGTCGGGGTGCGAGCGCAGCCGCGTCATGGGCGACATGATCACCCGGTTCGGCAGGAACAGGTGGGGTCCGCGATATTCGGTCAGCAGCATCATGCCGGTACCGTAGAACCTGACATCAATGTCAGGTGCAAGGAGGAATGTCGTGCGCATCGGTGAACTGGCCGACCGAACCGGCGTGAGCGTGCGTTCCCTGCGCTACTACGAGTCCCAGGGCCTGCTGGCCGCGACCCGCACCCCCGGCGGTCAGCGCGACTACCGCGAAACCGCCGTGGACCGGGTGCTACGGATCCAGGAGATGTACGCCGCCGGCCTGCACAGCCGCACGATCGTCGGCCTCCTACCCTGCATCAACGACGAGGACGGCACCCCCACCGCGGTGGCCACCCCCTACCTCCTGCGCACCCTCACCGCCGAACGCGACCGCATAGAGGCCACGATCAAGGACCTGCACCGCGCCCACGAGGTCCTCGAAGGCGTGATCAACGCCGCCACCCCGCCCCCGGCGTGAATCGGATCGCCGTCGCCGGCGCGAGCCACGGTCGCGGCCCCGCCGGTCGCCCCGCGTTGCGCGCGAACGGGATTCGTGTCGTGACCGCCGGATAGTCTCGGGCCGTGGGCAGATTTTTGAGGGTCTATGTCGTCGATCCGGCGAAGCCCGTGGAGGCCATCGGGCTGGGGGACGACAAGCTGCGGCGGATGATCGAGCGTCGGTTCGCCGAGGAGTTCGAGCGCGAGGACGGACACCCGTGCCGTGACGAGGAGGCTCCGACGATGGGCGATGCGGTGCACGCGGTCATCAACGGTGGTCCCTACCTCGAACGCTATTGGTATTGCTACGCGGACGCCTTCGAGAAGATCTGCGCGTTCTACGCGGAGTTCTCGGATAGTCACGGGCCGTACCACGGCGCTTGGCTCTCGGTGGTGGACGACCGCTTGGACGAGCTCGGTGTCGATCTGGGCCTGACCGCGTTCGAGTGGACCTATCCCGCGCCGCTGACGAACGATGAAGGCGGCTACGGTGAATGGAGCCATGAGAGCTGCGTGCGTATGTGTGAGCAGTGGGATGCGCTCACCTCGGAACAGTTGGCCACCCTTGATGGTGGCACTCGGGAGTGGGCCGACGCGGCGATCAGATGGGCTCGGGAGGCTGCGGAGTCTCCCGGACGCGGTGTGGCCGGTTTCTTCAGTATTTGAGGCAGCTACCCGGCCAGCAGCGCGGTGAGATCGGGGACCAGCCGAGTTGCCACTGTCCAGGCTTCCACGTGCAGTTGTGCCGGATCGGATATGCGCATGATCCCGCGAAGTGTGGTGATCGCGCGCTTCGCGGACGCCCGGAAGTCCGCTTCGCGAGCGGGGAAGGCGACGTCGTAGTACCAGTTGGGGCAGCCCTGTTCGCTGTAGGGCGACCACCCCAGCTCGGTCATCCGAATCTCGTCCTGGGCCGTCATACGAAATTCCGGTTCCACATAGGTATTGCTGGAAATCTCGGCGGACAGTTCATCGTGGGCCACCGCGAACTGCGCGAAGCGACTCCCGGGGGCCGTCATGATGACGTAGCTGGGCGCGGGGAGGCACCACAGCGTCTGGCCCAGCGCATCCGCGAGGGCCTCCCAATCCCGGTGCCGGATGGGCCCGGCCACCACGTGGCTCGGTTTCGGCCCGGTGTCCGTGCGGTCGAAGTATCGCGGATTGACGACATCGAGTGCGATGGAACGGGAATCGGCGTGCAGGGATACCAACGCTCGGGGTGACCGCCACGTGGTAGCGGCGTGCGTGGGGCGGCGGGTCGCCACAGGGTGGCCGATCATGCTTCCGATCTCCGCCGTCAACGCCGCGTGCATCGCTGTGACGTCCTCGGCGGCAGCGGCTTCCGCCTCGGCGACGGTGATCGAGAGATACTCGAGCCACAGTCCCTCATCGGACCGGTCGCCGGAGGGGTACGCGCCGTACGACGCCGTGGCCCGGCCGGGCCTCAGGTCGGTGATCAGCCGGGCGGATCTGGCGTTCTCGGCGGCGATCTTCCACCCGGTCGCCGAGCAGAAGCGCGGCAGGTCGGCGGGGCGCCAGGTCCAGTCGAATTCCGCTGCGGTGGCGGCTATTCGGGCCACGCGGTCGATGTCGATCCTCACGGCGGGGATCGTAGCGGGGCGCACCGTCAGCGCAGGGCCGCCCGGCCTTTCAGGCGGCCGAGCAGGACCAGGGCTGCCAGGGTCGTCAGGACCAGGAGGGTTGTGCTGGCGGCGGCGTCGAACACCTCGCCGCGGTCGGTTGCGGCGAAAATCGTGACGGGGAGGGTCTTCCAGGTCGCGGGGTAGACCATGATCGTCGCGCCCAGTTCGCCCATCGAGAGGGCTATCGCCAGGCCCGCGGCCGCGCCGAGGGCGGGAAGCAGTAGGGGCAGGGTGATGCGGAACAGCACCCGGACCGGGCCCGCGCCCAGGGACTCGGCGGCCTGGCGGTAGCCGGGGTCGAGGCGGTCCAGGGCGGCGGAGACGCCGCTGAAGGCGTAGGCCAGGACCAGCACCGTGTGGGCCACGATCACGATCCATTTGGTGCCGCCCAGCAGCAGCGGGCGCTCGTTGAAGGCGATCAGGACGCCGAGGCCGATCGCCACCGAGGGAATCGCGACGGGTAGGTGGAAGACCGCGTCGGTGACGCGGCGCAGCCAGCGCGGGGCCTCGCGGGCGGCCAGCGCCGCCCAGGTCCCGAGCACCAGCGACACGGCGCCGGCCAGCAGCGCCGTCTGCAGGCTCACCGACAGACTGGCCGCCTGTTCGCCCTCGAGGGCGCGGCCGAAGTTCGCGAAGCCGAGATCCGAGGGCAGCGGGCCGGTCCAGCGCCCGGCCAGGGCGGCCGCCACCACCGTCGCGATGGGCGCGACGAACACGACGACGACCACCAGGGCGAAGAACGCGAGTACCGCGAGCCGCCCGGAACGGGTCCACACCAGCATGATTCAGCTCTCCCCACGGGTTCCGGTCAGGCGGGCGAACAGTAGCCGGTACCCCAGGTACAGGCTCAGTGACAGCAGCACCTGCACCGACGCCAGCACCGCGGCGCCCGGCAGATCGAAGGTGACGATGCCGCGCGTGTAGATCAGCGCGGGCAGCGTGATCACGCCCTTGGCGCCGGTGAACAGCACGATGCCGAACTCGTTGAGCGTCAACAGCAACACCAGGCTGCCGCCCGCGGCCAGCGCGGGCCACGCCTCGGGCAGGACCACCGAGCGCAGCACCCGCCACGGCGACGCGCCCAGGCTCGCCGCCACGTCCAGCTGCTCGCGCGAGAGCTGCGCGAACGCCGCCAGCAGCGGCCGCACCACGAACGGGGTGAAGAAGGTGATCTCGGCGAGGATGATGCCCCACGGCGTGCTCAGGAAGTTCAGCGCCGGTTCGGAATTCCCGGTGAGCCGGGAGATGAACGCGTTCACCGCGCCAGCGGTGCCGTACAGGAACGTGAACGCCAGCGTGACCAGGAACGACGGCAGCGTCAGTACGGTGTCGATGAGCCTGCCCACCAGCTGCGATCCCGGAAAGGGGATGAACGCCAGCACGATCGCCAGGAACGTGCCCAGGATCAGGCAGCCGATGGTCGAGCACACCGCGACGGACACGGTGCGCCACAGCGCGTTCCGGAACGAGGACTCGGCCAGCACGCCGGTCCAGGTTCCGAGGCCGCGCCCGCCGTCCGCGGTCGCGGTCGATTCCCACAGCACCCGGCAGATCGGGTAGGCCGCGATGAGCAGCACCACCAGCACGGGCGGCAGCGTCCAGGCGACGGATCGCAGGGCGCGCCGCCGCGCGGGCGGCTCCGGATCCGCTGGTGCGGGCGGTGTTTCGAGTAGCACGGTCATGCCCGCCTCCTGTCGCGCACGGCCGCCACGGTCGAGAAGAGGTCCGCCCACCCGTCGAGAGCGTCGGACCGGAGCGCGGCCGGTGCGTCCGCAGCCGTGGCCGAGCCCGATGACGCCGGCCCGGTCGCCGCGATCCGGTGCGATGGCCCGGCCGCGCCGGACAGCACCGTCATCTCCGGCCCGGCGAGCCCGAGCACCTCGCCGGCATCCACGCGATGCCGTTGCGGCAGTGCGGCACTCATGCCCGCACCTCGGGATCGTCGGCGGCCGCGTCGGTCCCGATGCCCGGCGGAATGAGCACACCCGCCGGATCGGGGAAGCGAACACCCACGTGATCACCGGCCACCAGTTCGGTGTGCCCCGGCGTCTCGGCGATCAGCTCCCCGGGAATCCCGGGAACCGACAGGTGCAGCCGGGTCACCGCGCCCTTCCACACGGTGGTCGTCACCGTGCCGCGCAGGGCATCTCGCTCCGTCAGCGGCACGATCCGTACCGTGTGCGGGCGAACGCACAACTGCGCCCGCGCGTCCGGCGCCCAGTCCGGCCGCCCGATACCCGGCAACGGGGCCTCCGCCCGCAGCGTGTGCGTACCGACGGTGACCAGCGCCGCGGTCCCCGACACATGATTCACGGTGCAGGGCAACAGGTTCGCGCCGCCCAGGAACGAGGCGGTGAACTCGGTCGCGGGCTGTCGCCACAGATTGCGGGCGGTGTCGATGTCGACCAGCCGGGCATCGCGCATGACCGCGATCCGGTCGGCCAGCGCCAGCGCCTCGGACTGATCGTGAGTCACGTACAGCATCGCCGTGTCTGGCAACGCCTTTCGCAACTGCTGCAGCTCGCCGAGCATGGACTGGCGCAGTTGCGCGTCCAGCGCCGCGAGCGGCTCGTCGAGCAGCAGCACCTTCGGCCGGATGGCCAGCGCGCGGGCGATGGCCACCCGCTGCTGCTGTCCGCCCGAGAGTTCGCGCGGCAGTCGCGCGGCGTACGCGCCCATGCCGACCATCTCCAGCGCCTCGGTCACCCGCGCGCCGATCTCCTTGCGCGGCACCCGATGTGCCTTCAGCCCGAAGGCCACGTTCTCGCTGACCCGCATGTGCGGGAACAGCGCGTAGGACTGCACCACCACCCCGATGCCGCGTTTGGCGGGGGAGAGGTTGGTGACCTCGCGCCCGGCCAGCCGCACCGCGCCCGAGGTGGGCCGGACGAACCCGGCCAGCGCCTTGAGCGCGGTGGACTTGCCGGACCCGCTGGGTCCCAGCAGCGCAACCGTTTCCCCCGCGGCGACGCGCAGGGTGAAATCGGCCAGTGCGACGGTGGTCGTGCGACCGCGACGGTAGGTGACCCCGACCCGGTCGAACACGATGGCCGGCTCGCCGGCGGTGGTCGCCGTCGCCGTGGATGTCGTCAACGCGGAGGACATGGTTGCTGCTCCTGGGCTCTGCGGGATCGGGAAACTCAGCTGCCGGTGGCCTTCGTGTACGCCGCGATGTCGGCGTCGAGATCGGTCAGGACCTGGTTCCAGTCCGGGCGCACGATCTCGACGTTCTTGACCAGCGCGGCGGGGGAGGGGCCGTTGCCCGCGGCGGGCGCGTCCTTGGCGTCGGTGCGCGCGGACACCGCGTTCGCCGCGGGCAGGGTCTTCTGCACCTCGGCCGAGAGCAGGAACTCCATGAGCTGCTTGCCCTCGGCGCTGTGCGGGGCGCCCTTGGCCAGGCCGATCAGGTACGGCAGCGCCACGGTGCTGGCCTTGCCGTCGGCCGCGGCCGGGAAGAACACGCTGAACTTGGAGCCCTTCTCCTTCACGGTCGCCAGGTTCATCTGGATGTCGCCGTTGGCGATGAGGATCTCGCCCTTGTCGACCTTGGCCTGCAGCTTGCCGGTCGAGGAGGACGGTCCGACGTTGTTGACCTGCAGCTTGGTCAGGTAGTCCAGCGCGCCCTGCTTGCCGTAGAGCTGCTGCAGCAGGATCAGCACGGCGGTGCCGTCGCCGGCCTGGCCGGGGGTGGAGTACTGCAGCTTGCCCTGGTACTCGGGCTTCAGCAGGTCGTCCCAGGTCAGCTTGGCCGCGTCGACCGACGGGTTGGCGATGAAGCAGAGGTAGTTGCCCGCCAGGGTGACCCACTTGCCGTTCGCGTCCTTGTCCGCGGCCGGGAAGGCGGCGGTGTCCACGCCACTGGCTTCGAGCAGGCCCTGCTTGTCGGCCTTCTGCATGAACGGCGGCAGGGTGACGATCACGTCGGCCTGCGGGTTGGACTGCTCCTTGTCGACCCGGTTGACGACCTCACCCGAGCCCGCCTCCACCAGATTGACCGCGATGCCGGTCTGGTCCTTGAACTTCGCGAACTGGTTCTTGTACCAGTCGCCGACGCCGTCGGCGGAGTACACGGTGACGGTCTTGCCGTCGCCGGCGTCGGTGCCGGTGCCGCCGCAGGCGGTCAGCCCGAACGCGAGCGCGGTGGCCGAGGTGAGGACGAGAGCGGTGCGGGCGAGGGTGCGTGCGAGGCGGTTGTTCGTATTACGCACGGTGACTACAACTTTCGGTTCGAGGGGAGGCGAGTCGAAGGGATGGGGTGAACCCCGCGTCCGGGAACGCGGGGGGTCTTCGGGATCAGGCCCGCTGGTCCAGGACCAGGCGCGCGAAGTCGGCGACCGACGCCAGCACGTGGGTCGCGCCCGCGCCGCGCAGCTGTTCCTCCCCGTGCGCGCCGGTGAGCGTGCCCGCGACGATCCGCGCGCCGGCGGCCAGGCCGGTGGCGATGTCGCTGGTCGTATCGCCCAGTACCGCAACGCGATCCACGGCGTCGATCTCCAGGCGCAGCACCGCGGTGAGCACCAGGTCGGGGTACGGGCGGCCGCGTCCGGCGTCGGAGGGCGCCAGGGTCAGATCGGCGATCTCGGTCCAGTCCAGCGCGCGCAACAGCCGGTCCTGGGTGTCGCGACTGAAGCCCGTGGTCAGAGCGACCTTCACGCCCGCCGCGCGCAGTTCGGCGATGGCCTCGGCCGCGCCGGGAATCGGTGCGACACCGGCTTCTTCGGCGAGTTCGGTGTACGCCGCCTCGAAGGCGCGGTTCGCGGTCTGCGCCAGGTCCTCGTCGCCGAGCAGCGTGCGGAAGCACCAGATCTTGGACTGCCCCATGGTGTCCAGGACGAACGCGCGGGCGGCCTCGCGCTCGGGGCCTTGCGCCGGGATGCCCGCGGCGGTGACCGCGGCCTCGAAGGCGCGCTCCACCAGCCCGTCGTCGGCGACGGTGGTGCCCGCCATATCCAGCACGGCGAGGTCGATACGCTTGTCGGACAAGATGATTCCCCTGTCGGGTCGTGGTCGGTGAGTGGTCACAGATGCAGCAGGTCGGCGGTTTGTTCGCCGAGCGCGGGACCGAGGGTCATGCCGCGCCCGCCCGGCCCGGTGATCACCCAGACGGACTCGCTCGCCTGTGCGCGGGTCACGATCGCGCCGGGATCGATGGACTGGCTGTACACGCCCGCCCAGCGGCGCACCACCTGCGGCAGCTTGCGGCCGAGCAGTTCCTCGGACACCGAGATCAGGTGCTCGTACGGCGCCTCGTCCACGTCGAAGGCGAACGGTTCGTCGTACTCGTGGGTGTCGCCGATGGTGAGCCCGCCGTGCAGGCGCTGCACCATGAGCAGCTGCATCTTGTGCTGGGCGGCGGTGAACGGCTGCGCCTGTTCGAGATTCAGGCGATCGAGGTCCGCGCCCGCGAAGGCGGGGTAGTAGCGGAAGCTGTCGCCGTCGGCCACGGCGGTGGGCAGCGGTTCGCCGAGCGGGGTCGTCTGCATCATCTGCAGCCGCACGCGGCGGACCGGGATGTCGCCCACGAGTTCGCGGGTCAGTCCGGAGTGCGCGGCGCCGGGGCAGACGAGCACGAGATCGCCCTCGTGCCGACGGCCGCGATCGTCGATCACCGTGCCGCCGGTGATGGTGCGCGCTTCGGCGCCGGCGAAGAAGCTGTACCGCTCGGTGGCTTCCATGTAGCGGCGCAGCGCGGGTAGCGCCTGCCGGGACTCGACCGCGGCGTCGGTCGAACAGTGCAGTCCGGCAAGGAATTTGCCGCGCAGCGCGGGGTTCAGCGCGCGCACCCGGTCGGCGTCGAGCAGTTCGAATCCGCGGTCCGCGGCGGCCGGGCTCGCGGCCGCGGCCTCGGCGACCGCCAGTTCGTGTTCGGTGCGCACCAGGGTCAGGGACCCGGTGGCGCGGAAGCCGACGCCCGGCACCCGCCCGCCGATCTCCTCCCACAGCTGCCGCGAGCGCAGGGTGAGGTCGAGTTCGTTCGCGCTGCGCCCGGAGACCCAGACCAGGCCGAAGTTGCGCACGGTCGCGCCGCGGGCCTCGACCTCGCGCTCGAGCTGTACGACCCGGTGCCCGCGCCGGATGGCGGCGAGCGCGTGGGCGGTGCCGAGGATGCCGCCGCCGATAATCACCAATCGCATGGGCTCATCGTGGCCAATGGTCTAGACCTAGGAGTGTTTCGTGGGATAACGCTGGGTAAACAATTGGTATAGACCAATCATCTGTATGCTGGGCGCATGGACACAACCGAGGTTGCCGGGGTGGGCGGCCCGCGGACCGGTCGCCGTGCCCCCGGCGAAACAGCTTCCGGCCCAGCGTCTTCCCTCGCATCGTCCGCGAACGCCGAGGCGCGCCTGCCCAAGTCGTACCGGGTGCGCACCGAACTCGAATCGCTGCTGGGCGAACTGGGCGAGGGCGATCCGCTCCCGTCCGAGCGCGAGCTGGCGCTGCGGTGCGGGGTGGCGCGGGAAACCGTGCGCCAGGCGGTGCGAGAGTTGCTGGTGGAGGGGCGCGTTCGCCGTCAGGGCCGGGGCACGGTGGTCTCGCGTCCGAAGATGGTGCAGCCGCTGTCCCTGCGCTCCTATACCGAGGGCGCGCTCGAGTTCGGCCGCACGCCCGGGCGCGAACTGGTCGGCTGGACCGACGAACCCGCCGATTCCGATACCGCGGCGGCCCTGGGCCTCGCGCCGGGCACGCGGGTCATGCATCTCGAGCGCGTGCTGCTGGCCGACGGCGAGCGCATCGGCCTCGAGTCCACCTTCATGCCGCTGCCGCGGTTCGCCCCGTTGCGGGCCGGCTACGACCCGCAGACCTCGCTGTACGCGGCGACCCGGGCCATGGGCGTCGTCTACGCCGGCGCCACCGAACGCATTCAGACGGTGCTGGCCTCCCCGCGCGAGGCCGCGCTGCTCGAGTGCACCACCGCGCTGCCGATGCTGCTGCTGCATCGCCGCAGCGTCGACGCCGAGGGGATCGCCATCGAACATGTGCGCTCGCTCTACCGCGGCGACCGCATCGCGTTCCAGGCCACGCTGACTGATTGACGGGTGCGCCGATCGTTATCGCTGGTCCCGGGGCCGCGTCGTGTCGGTCGTGGCACGGATTCGTAAGCGAGGCTAACCTCGAGATCGGGACAATTGCGGCGCTCACTCATCGGCGCGGGGGCGTCCGAGGTTGTTCTTCCCGCCTGCCCATTTCCGGGCTTGGGTTCGAAAGGTACTGAAGAACAACGAGTTTGGAGATCTACCGTGACCATGCGCCCCGCGCCGACGGCCGCCGTGAATCTACGCGGAAACACCCTGCCCGCCGCCAACGCGGCGGCACAACCCGGAGCGATGTGGTGGAACGCGCTGTCGGTGCTGGTAACCCGCCCGATCGCGCCGAACCGCATCGCCACGACGCCACACCTGGTCCTGCCCGCCGAGTACGGCCGGCTGAACTTTCTGCTCTCCTCCTACGACATCGAGTCCGAGCAGCTCGCTCGCGACCGCCGGGTGGTGATTCAGGCCGGGGACTGGCGCGGTAGACCCGCGCTCGGCAGTCGTCAGCACTACGGCATCGTCCGCATCGTCCGCGACGACAACTGGGCGGCCCGCCTGAACGAGAGCGTCCGCACGAAACACGGTCTCCGCTCGACCCTGGCCCGCATCGGTCATCGCTTCTCGCACGGCACCGCCCCCTACGGCGACCTGGTGGCGACGATCGACCTGCAGCCGTACCCGCCCCGCATGCTCGCGCCGTAGCCGCGCCCGCTCACCCGCGAATCCTGCTCGGCCGAAAGAACTTCCGTGCCGGTGCCGAGTTTTGTCGGCCCGAGTGCGTACGGTGCCGGTACCGACGAAAGGATGCTGATGGGTACCTGGGACACCGGGCCGTTCGACAACGACAGCGCCGCCGACTGGTGCGGCGCGCTCCAGGACGCGGACCCCGCGCAGCGGGCCGAACTGGTGCGCCGGGCGCTGACGGTGACCGCCGAGACCACCGGTTACCTGGACGACCACGCGGCGTCCGCGGCCGTCGCGGCCGCCGCCATCGTGGCCTCGACCCTGCCCGGCGGCACGCCGATCACCTCGCACTACGCCCCCGCCTTCCTGGTCGAGGGCGGCGCCATCACCTTCACCGACGACATTGCCGCCCTGGCGATTCGGGCCCTGACCCGGGTGGTCGGCGAGGACTCGGAGTGGTTCGAGCTGTGGACCGACGCGGACGCCGACAGTCCCGACGAGGTCTTCGCCGGCATCGCCGAGCTGCGCGGGGTCCTGCTGCCCGCCGCCGAGGCCCACCGCTCCGCCCTGCCGCTGTAGCGCCCGGGCGCGTGCCGGCGCCCGCCCGTCGCGGCGGGCACCGGCATTGCGGACTTTTCGGTCTGATCCCGTGCGGGGCCGGTCGCAATCCCCGGTTCGGGGGGATCGGGCCGGTAGATTCCGGGCACCGGTCATAGCGGCCGGGTATCAGTGGAGATGGAAGGCGGGTTCACGTGTTTCGTCGGATCGTCGCGGTCGGCATCGCCGCCGCCGCCCTGTCGCTGGCCGGTTCCGTGCAGGCCCACGCGTACGCGCCGCAGGACGAACTGCGGCTGCTGCTGATGGGTGATCAGAACCAGTCCGATGCCTTCAAACAGCTCTCGATCAAGCTGGGGCGCAAGACCTGTGCCGACATCGAGCGCAACCCCGGCCGCAAGGGCGTGCTCATCGCCTTCGACCGGATGCACCCGGGCACCAACGTCGGCATCAACGGCATGACCGCCACCGAGATCGACATCATGACCTACTGCCCCAACCACCTGCTCACCCCCTGAGTTCCCGCCGGGCGGACCCGCCCCCGCAGATGAACCGACCGTCGCCACCCGTTAGCCGAACCACCGGTCCGCCGTGTGGATTCCGTGCGGCGACACCGCGCGCTGCTACCGGAATCCGGGCCGCTGCCGGGGAATAATCGCCTCATGCGTCGGCCCTCGCTCTGTCTGCTCGTCCTGCTCGCCGCGATAGCCGTACTTGTGCCCGGGGTGGCGACCGCCGCCCCGGGCGGTGCGCCCGCGCTCCTGGACGTGCGCCCCCTCGGCGGCCGCCAGTACGAGGCCACCGTCTACTCCGCGGCCATGGATCGCACCGTGCCGGTGTGGATTTCGCACGCGGGTGGCTCCGCGCCCGCGCTGTACCTGCTCAACGCCATCGACGGCGGCGAGTCCGGCGGGCCGTGGACCAATCGCACCGACGCCGCGTACTTCTTCGCCGACAAGCCGGTCACGGTGATCCAGCCCATCGGCGGCCGTGCCTCGCAGTACACCGACTGGGCGGTCGACGATCCGGCGCTGGGCCGTAACAAGTGGTCGAGCTTCCTGCTCGACGAACTGCCCGCGGTGCTCGGCGACCGCTTCGGACTGAACGGGCGCAACGCCGTCGCCGGCATCTCCATGTCGGCGTCCTCGGCGCTGGCCCTGGCCCTGGCCGCGCCCGGCCACTTCAGCGCGGTCGGCGCGTTCAGCGGCTGCCCGCGCACCAACGACCCCTTCGCCCGCGCGGTCGTGCGCTCCTCGCTGCGCCTGTTCGGCGCGAACCCGGACAACATGTGGTCGCCCGACGATCCGGCCTGGGTCGCCAACGACGCGGTCGTCAACGCCGAGCGCCTGCGCGGTACGGCCCTGTACATCTCGGCGGGCAATGGCGCGCCGGGCGTGCACGACACCCTCGCGGATCCGTCCATCGGCGGCGACGTCGCCCGCCTGGCCGACCGGATGCTGGTCGGCGGCGCCATGGAGAGCGTCGTGCGCGACTGCACCCTCTCGCTCACCGGTCGCCTTGCGGCCCTGGGTATTCCGGCCACCACGGTCTTTCGGTCCGGGACGCACGCCTGGCCGTACTGGCAGGACGACCTGCACGATTCCTGGCCGGTGTTCGCCGCCGCGCTCGGCGTCTGAGCGCTACCCCCGGGCCGGGACGCGCGGACGCGGCGGGCGCGGGAAGAACTTCGACACTCGGTCGATCACGTCCTGGTACTCCGGCCGCCGCGCCAGACTGCGCTGCTCCATCATCGGGATGCTCGCGCCCAGGAACATGGCCAGCATCGCCAGCGCCCCGACGAACAACCACCACGCGTCACCCGGCGCGGCGGCCACCCCGAACAGCGCCATGGACGTCCAGAAGCTCACTTCGCCGAAGTAGTTCGGATGCCGCGACCAGCTCCACAGCCCGGTGTCCATCGCCTGGCCCGGCGCGCGGCGCGCGACGAACCGGTGCATCTGGGTGTCCGCGACCAATTCCAGTGCCACCGCGGCAATTCCGAGCGCGAAGGCCACCCACAGCAGCCAGGTCACGCTCTCGCCCGGCCGGGTCACGGCCACGTACACCGGAATCATGCCCAGGAACACCTGGCCGGTGGGCACCAGGTGAATCGCGACCAGATCGGCCAGGAAGCCGAAGCGCCCGGCCCGCTCGCGCAGCATCGGATAGCGCCAATCCTCGTGGTGCAGACCGGGAAAGGCGTACACCCAGTTCCCGGTGAGCCGCACCGCCCACAGCAGCATCACCGTCGCGATCAGCCAGCAGCGCAGCTGATCCACGCCCGGCTCGCTCCCGGCCCACCAGTACACCAGCATCAGCGGCGGGATGACGCTCCAGTAGGCGTCGTAGAAGCTCGAATTGCGGTATGCCCGGCTGAATCCGAATATCACCAGGGTGGCCAGCACGTCCGCGATCAGCACGTCGAGCAGCGGGCGATCGGTGCCCGGCCCCCAGGCCAGCCACGCCCCGGCCACCGCTATCGCCACCACGTACGACGCGGTGACGAGCAGTAGTGAGGACGACTTGCTTCTGATCGACGGCGAACCATCGTCCCGGGACCGCACCGACCCGTCACCTCCTACCGGCCGCGCCCCGAGCCCGAGCGTGAACCGCCCGGGCCTCGGCCGCGGGGTCAAAAATGTAACACGTTTCACTCGGGCCGGGCGGGTGCGCGATCGGCCGCGCGGCTCACGCCCGGGCCGCGCCCCGCGGCGGTTCGGCGCCCGGCCGGGTGACCGGCTGCACCAGACTCTCGGAGATGTCGGCCAGCGACGCGGTGACCGGACCGTCCCCGGAATTCGGGGTGCGCTGGCGGCTGGCGGTCTCGTTGTCGGCGGTGAGGCGGTAGACGGTGCGCTCGAGAATCGGCAGGATGCCGGTGATTTCCAGTGTGCCGGTGGCGAATCGGCTGATCAGCGACAGCACCATATTGGTGAGGATGATCGCCAGATCCTGGATGTACTCCGGATCGAGGTCGCGCAGCGCGTGCACCGCGACCGGCATGACGGCCGCCAGGCCCTGCTCGTCCAGGCGCTGGCCACCGGGCCCCGAGCGCGCGTGGTGGTACACCTCGAGCATCCGCGGATTGCGCTCCCACGGTTCGAACACGCAGTGCAGCACGCGGTTCAGCGCGTCGCGCACCGACTCGTCGGGCGCGGGCAACTCGACCTCGGCGTAGGAGTGCTCGGCCATCCACCGCTCGAGCGCGACCAGGATCAGATCGTCCCGCGTGGGGAACAGCTTGTAGATGCGCGTGAGCGAGACGTGCGCCCGGGCGGCGACCGTGCGCAACTGCACGCCGTTGTAGCCGTCGGCGGCCAGTAGTTCCTGCACGACCGCGAGGATGCGGGCCGTCACCTCCGACTCTTGCTCTCGAACCACCCCGCAAGGGTAACCGCGTTATCCCGAGCCTTTCGACAGCCGCGCGCTGCACCGCCGGACACTGCGGTGGCCTGCTAGATTCCGCGCATGCGCTCGAAGACGAGTCCGGCCCGGCGGCGGCCCGCCCGCGCCGAGATCGCCGTGACCATGGCACTGCTGGCCGCGGCCCTGGGCATCGTGCCGGTGTCGGCGGCCCGCGCCGCCGAGCCGGAGACGGTGTGGCTGTGCCGCCCGGGGCAGGCGGAGGACCCCTGCGGGGGCCGGTCGGACGCGCCCGTCGACTGCTTCTACGTGTACCCGACCATCTCGACGCAGGCCGGGGACAACGCCGATCTGACACCCGGACCCGAGCAGCGGTTCATCGCGCGGCAGCAGGCCGAGCCGTTCGGGGCGGCCTGCAACGTCTGGGCTCCGGTGTACCGGCAGAGCACGCTGCGCGGCCTGCAGAACTCGCCGGGCCCCGCGCGATCGGCGGCGCTCGACGTGGCCTACGACAGTCTCGAGAGCGCCTGGCAGGACTACCTCGCGCACCACAACAACGGTCGCGGCGTCGTACTGATCGGGCATTCGCAGGGGTCGACCATGCTGCGCGCGCTGATCCGCAATCGGATCGACGGGCAGCCGGCGCAGCGGCAGCTGATCTCGGCGATCGTGCCGGGCAGCAACGTGCTGGTGCGCCGGGGCGAGCTGACCGGCGGCGACTTCGACTCCGTCCCGGGGTGCACCGCCCCCGCCCAGATCGGCTGCGTCATCGCCTATTCGGCCTTCGCGGTCACCCCGCCGCCCGGGACCCGCTACGGATTCGCGCCCACCGAGGCCGGAACCTCCGGCACCCGTGGACGTTTCGTCTTCGGACCGGACTACGAGGTGCTGTGCATCGATCCGGGGCCGCTCACCGGCCGTTCCGATCGGACGCTGCGCAGTTCGGTCGGTGGTCTTCAGGTGCGGGCCTACACCGGATCCTGCACCACCGGCGACGGGCCGCACGTGCTCATGATCGACGGCGGCGGTCCCGGCACCGGCGCGCCCGCGGCGACCGCGCTGCCGGTCGTCCCCGATCCCACGTGGGGTCTGCACCTGTGGGATGTGAATCTCGCGCAACCCGATCTCGTCGATATCGTCGCCGCGCAGGCGCGCACCTATCTGGACAACGAGGAATAACGACATGCTCGACGGATTCCGCGGCCGGGCCGCGCGGCTCGCGCTGGCCTCGACCGTGCTGGCGGGCGCGACGACGATACTCGCGGGCGCCGGTACGGCCGCCCCGGCCGGCAACATACTGCTCGGCCCGAATACCTCGTGCGCGTGGGGATTCCAGGCCGGACCGGACCGGGTGAACATCGCCTATCCCGACACCGGCGCCACCTACTGGGGCTCGAACATGCCCGTCCCGCAGGGCGGGTACATCGAAATCAGCGGGCAGTTCCCGCACGCCCGGTACCTGTCGATGGCCACCTACAGTCGTACCTCCACCTCGGTCGACGGCCTCAACGACCAGGCCATCGTTCCCGACGCCGGATCGGCCAACCCCTTCCTGCCCGGCGCCGACCGCACCGCCGAAAGCCGTTCCTACACGGTCCGGCTCGTCGACGGCCGCGCCCCGGAGACCGGCCGCCCGGCGAACACGCTGTACACCACCAGCTCCGACGGCGCCCGCTCGACCGCGGAGAACGGCGCGCTGTTCCTGATCCGCGTGTACCTGCCCGACACCGGCGCCGATCTCGCGGGCGGCGTACCCCTGCCCGCGGTGACCCTGGTGGCGGCCGACGGGCGGCGCACCCCGGCGCCCGCGTGCGCGCCCGCCGGATATCCGCAGCCGCCAACCGATCCCGGCACCGGTGCGTCCCTGTTCGACACACCGGCGGTCGGCCTGTTCGGCACCAATCCGCCGAGCTGGTCCAAATTCACCAATCTGCCCACCGCTATCGCGGGCCTGCTGTTCGGCAACGAGATCACCGGTGACACCGTGCTGCCCCGGGTGCAGGAGGTGACCGAACGCCTCGGCGCCGCGGGTGGCTTCTTCGACAATCCGGACAACAAATACATCGCCACCACCATGGACACCGGCCTGGGCGAGGTCCTGGTCCTGCGCGGCAAGGCGCCGACCGCGCCGCGCACCCTGGACGGCACCGCCCGCATGGGCGCGGGCCAGGTGCGGTATTGGTCGGTGTGCTCGAACAATCCGTGGTCGACGGCGGTGTATCAGTGCTTGTACGACGAGCAGATTCCCGTTGACGCGCACGGCTTCTACACGATCGCCGTCTCGACCGGGCCGCGGCGTCCGGCGAATGCCCGCCTCGAATGCGGCATCGCCTGGCTGCCCGCGGGCGCGCTGCCGCAGTCGGTGCTGATGGTGCGCAACATGATTCCCGATCCGGACTTCGCCGAGGCGATTCAGAACCTCACGCGCGGCTCCGAAGCGGCGGGAATGGGCCCGTACTATCCCGGCGGCGAGTACTACCGGACCGTCGCGGATTTCGAAGCGACCGGCTGCGGCGGTAATTGACGCCGTTTCACTCGCGTGAATACCGTCTGACCAGCGAGAAAAGCGCAGCGCCGGACAGTGCGCGGGCGCAAGGCAATTCGAGTACCCATTTGTCCGGCGTGGGAATCCCGCCGTCCGCCTTTTTCTTCAGGGCCGCAACTCCGCTCGGGGGTGCGGCCCTGTCGCTTTTGTGGCTTCGGCGTGCTGTCGCCATCGAATTCGCCGAATTGATTCCGAAATCCTGTCCGGTAAGCCGCTTTTGGGGTGTTTCGTGGCTTCGAAGGGGGTATCGATGCCGCTAGTATTCGCTTCGGCTGAAATACCCCCATTCTTTGCCCGGTCGATTTCCATCCCGGCCGCATATCAGTACGGGCGAATCGTTTCCGGCCCTCGCCCTGATCGACGCAACAGTTCTGCCGAACAGGAGACGACGGTGAGCGCCGCCCCCGTGAACAGCACCGAGCCCGCGATCGCCCACCCGGTCGCCGCGGATTCCGCCCCGCGCGGGACATCGACGGCCGCCCGCGCGGTGGCCGACCCCGTGCTGGCCGTCTGCGCGGTCCTGGCGGTGGGCGTACTGGTCTGGCACGTCTTCGCGCTGCCCCTGGGCAATCCGTACTACGGCCTGTTCAGCTGCGACCTGGACATGCAGGTCTACCGCGCGGGCGGGCAGGCGCTGCTGGACCGGAACCCGCTCTATCAGGGCCCGGTGGTGTGGGAGATGGAGTTCACCTACACCCCGTTCGCGGCACTTACTTTCGTCCCCCTGGCCCTGCTCGGGCTCACCGCCGCCAAGGTGATCTGGTGGCTGTCCATCATGGCTGCCCTGATCGCGCTCGTCGCCCGCTGCCTGCGCGTGCTGCGGTACGAGAACACCGCGCGGACATGGGCGTTCGCGGTGCTGCTCGCCGTGCTGTGCACCGCGCTGGAACCCGTGCGCTCGACCATCTGGCTCGGGCAGATCAACGTGTTCCTGGTCCTGATGATCGTCTGGGATCTCACCCGCCCGCCCGCGGCCCGGCTGCGCGGGCTGGGGGTCGGGGTCGCCGCCGGCATCAAGCTGACCCCGGCGTTCTTCCTGCTGTACCTGGCGTGCACCCGGCAGTGGCGCACCCTCGCCGTCGCGACCGCGGCCTTCGCCGGGACCGTCGGCGTCGGGTTCCTCGCGCGCCCGCGCGACTCCTGGACCTACTGGGGTGCGCAGGTGACCACCTCCGGACGGGTCGGCTCGGTCGATTCGCCCGGCAACCAGTCGATCAACGGCTTGCTCGCGCAACTGCTCCGGTTCCTGGACGCCGACGGATTCATCTCCGAGGCGTCCGGGTGGGCCGTGTACACCCCGCCGACGTGGATGTGGCTGGCCGCCGCGCTACCCGTCGTGGCGCTCGGCCTGGCCGCCGCCGTCGTGGCCCACCGCACCGGCCGAATCCTGTTGGCGGTCACCATCACCGGCATGACCTCGGCGTGCGCGTCCCCGTTCTCCTGGGGGCACCACTGGGTGTGGTTCGTGCCGCTGGCCGTGCTCGCCCTGCAGCACGCCCGCACCGCCGCCGATCGCCGGGGCCTGCTACCCCTGGCGACCGTGCTGTCCATCGCCTTCTGCTGGTGGTGGAACTATCCGGACCGCCCGCCGCTCGCGGAGTCCCCGCATCCCATCGGCATCGGCCTGTTCATGCTGCCGCGCGACGACATCCCGGACTGGTGGTCCTATCTCGCGGTGCCGTTCTACGCCGGCTGCTACCCGCTGCTGTGCGTCCTGACCGTGGCCTCCGTGCTGCTGTCCCGGAATCGCACGGGTGTCGCCGGTCCCGCCCCAACTACCCGCGCACATGTCCCGGATCGGAGTCGTAGGTGACGCTGTCCATCTCGCCTGATATCGATGTGGAACCCCTTCTGCGGGAACTCCCCGCGACCCCGGCGCCGCCGCCCGAACCGCGCGAGACGCCGCCGCCCGCGTCCGCGCCCGCCGACCGGCCGGTGCTCTCGCGGGCCCTGCTGATCGGCGGAATCGCGCTGACGGCGGTGCTTTTCGCCGCGGGGGCCTGGCAGCGCCGCTGGATCGCCGACGACGGCCTGATCGTGTTGCGCACGGTGCGCAACCTGCTGGCGGGCAACGGCCCCGTCTTCAATATGAGCGAGCGCGTCGAGACCAACACCAGCGCGGCGTGGACGTACGTCGTGTGGTTCTTCAGCTGGCTGACCGGACTGCGCCTGGAATACGTCGTGCTCGGCATTTCGCTCACGCTGTCCGTCGCGGCCGTGGTCATCGCCATGCTCGGCGCGGCCAGGCTCTGGGGCGGATCGGCGTCCGCGCTGCTCGTGCCCGCCGGCGCGGTGGTCTACATCGCGCTGCCGCCGGCCCGCGACTACGCCAGTTCCGGCCTGGAGAGCTGCCTGGTGCTGTTCTGGCTGGCCGTGCTGTGGTGGTCCATGCTGCGCTGGTCGCAGACCGCGGCGGTGCGGCCTGCGGCGTTCTTCGCGACGGTGTTCTGGGCGGGTCTGGCCCCGCTCGTGCGACCGGAGCTGGCCCTGGTCGGGGGACTGGCGCTGCTGATGCTGTTCTGCGCGCCGGTGCCGCGAACCCGGTTGCGGCCGTGGGTGTTCCGCGCGGCGACGGTGGCGGTGGCCGGCGCGGTTCCGGTCGGCTATCAGATCTGGCGCATGGGCTACTACGGCCTGCCCTACCCGAACACGGCCGTGGCCAAGGAGGCGAGCGGCGCGAAATGGCAGCAGGGCCTGATCTATCTGGGCGACCTGGCCCTGCCGTACTGGCTGGCGCTGCCGCTGGTGCTGCTCGCCGGATGGGCCGGTGCGCTGGTGTGGCAGCGGCGCGCGGCGCGCGGCCCGGGCGTCGAGCGTCCCGCGCCCACCGATTGGAAAGACCTGCTGCGGACCAGGATCGGTGCGTTCGGCCGCCGCCTGCACAGCCCCGCCGCGGTCGTCGTGCTCATGGTCGGCAGTGGAATCGTGCTGACCGTCTACGAGACTCGCGTCGGCGGTGACTTCATGCACGGCCGCATGCTGCTGCCCCAGCTGTTCTGCCTGCTGCTGCCGGTCATGGTGCTGCCCCTGCGCCCCCGGCTCGCGACCGCGGGCGGCCGCCGCCGGGTCGACTGGACCGCGACCACCGCGCTGGTGACGCTCTCGGCCACCATCGGCTGGGCGCTGTTCGCGGCCAACACCACCGCGATCACCTCCGGCACCGAGATCCGCGCCAGCGGCATCGTGGACGAGCGCATCTACTACGTGCTGCTCAGCGGGCACGACCACCCGATTCGCGCCGAGGACTACCTGGACTTCCCGCGCATGCGGCCGCTGATGAACGACATCGCCGAGACGCCGAACGGCGGCCTGGCCATCAACCTGCCCGACCAGACCTATTGGTACGTCATCCCGCCGCCCGAGCCCGTGCCCGCCGGCGGCACCGGGCACACGGTCTACTTCCTGAATCTGGGCATGTCGAGCATGAACGTGCCCCTGGACGTGCGCGTCATCGATCCGGTCGGACTGGCGTATCCGGTTGCCGCGCACAGTGATCGGCTCACCGACGGGCGCATCGGCCACGACAAGAACCTCGACGCCAGCTGGGCGGTCGCCGACACCGGCGTGGTGGCCCTGCATCCGTGGATGGCCGCGCACATCCGGGTGCTGCACGTCGAACAGGCGCGAAAGGCGCTGTCCTGCCCGCAGACCCAGGATCTGCTGGCGTCCTCGCGGGCGCCGCTGACCTTCACGCGCTTCCGGAACAATCTGCGCCAGGCCATCGGGTTCGCGAGCACGCGCATCGAGCGCATCGCCAAATACGAGCTGCAGCGCTGTGATCTGCCCGAACCGCTGTTCCCGGGACCGTACTACCCGAACTGACGGGACGAACCGGCGGTGCGCCCGCGCCGCCGGTTCCGGCGGGCGCCGGCCGTGAACGACATCAGTTGCCGGTGGCGATCTCCCCGGGGCCGTGATCGGGAGCCGAGGGCGGCGGCGGGACGGTGTAGAAGTAGATCGCTCCGCCGCCCGCGCTCAACGCCGCACCGGCCGCGGCCGCGATCACGCCGCCGGTCAGGGCTCCGCCGCCGCAGCCGACGATCGCGCGCGCGGGCACCAGGACGACCCCGAGCCCGCCCAGCCCGACGATCGCGGTGCCCAGCACCGTGGACAGGCCGCCGAGTATCGCGCCGATGCCCCCGCCGAGCAGACAGCCGCCGACCGTGCCGGTGGTGGTGCCGACCAGCAGTCCGATGCCGGCGCCCGCGATCAGATCGCCGTTGAGCCGGTCCTGCGCCGCGCGCTGGTCGATCGGTTCGGACACCGGGCGGTACAGCGCCTGGGACACGTCCAGGCTGGGGGTGATGACGGCCGTGCCGCCGTCGATCTTCACCGAGATGGGGAACAGGAAGTCCGCGAGCCGGAAGCGCAGCGGCAGCGTGGCCAGGACCCGGCCGTCGCCGCTCAGGATCGCCAGCAGGTCGCCGTTCATGGCGAAGGTGCCGTTGTCGATGGCCACTTCCAGGCTCGACCCGGTCTTGTGGACGTGGAACGGGCGCGCGGGCAGGACCGGCTCGGCGTGGCCCGTGCCGCTCACCAGGAGCGCGAGCAACAGGGCCGGGACGAATATCAGCGGTGCACGGCGCAGCTTCATCGAACTCTCCTGATCGGTGCGCAAACCTTGATCCGGGTAGTCGACAACGCGTTCGTTGCCAGGGCCCCGCGAGGCCCTAGCAGACAGTACTCGCTGCGCCCCCGCGCCGGAAGGCCGTTCGGCCCCCGCCGCGGCCGTGCTCAGCGCACCTGCGGGGCCACCTTCGTGCCGAGCAGGTCGATGGCGCGCAGCACTTTCTCGTGCGGCAGCGTGCCCACACTGGCGTGCAGCATGAAGCGGTCCAGTTCCAGGGTGTCGCGCACATCAGCGATCTTGGCCGCGACCTGGTCCGGGGTGCCGACGAACAGCGAGCCGCCGGGCGCGCGCAGGGCCTCGAACTGCTGCGGTGTCATCGGGCCCCAGCCGCGTTCACGTCCGATGCCGCTCATCGCCCGGGCGTACGGCTTGTAGAAGTCCGCGACGGCCTGCTCCTCGGTGTCGGCGAGGTAGCCGTGCGCGTGCACCGCGACCGGCTGCCGGTCGTGCCCGCCCTGCTCGAGGGCGCGGTGATACAGCTCGACCAGCGGCTTGAACCGCGCCGGCTGCCCGCCGATGATGGCGATGGCCAGCGGCAGGCCCAGCAGGCCCGCGCGGATCACCGACTCCGGGCTGCCGCCCACCGCGATCCACACCGGCAGCGGCCGGTCCTCGGTGCGCGGGTAGACGATGGCGTCGTTCAGGGGCGCCCGGAACTTTCCGGACCAGGTGACCGGGCCCTCCTCGCGGATCTTCAGCAGCAGCGCCAGCTTCTCCTCGAAGAGTTCGTCGTAGTCGGCCAGGTTGTAGCCGAAGAGCGGGAACGACTCGGTGAAGGACCCGCGCCCGGCCATGAGTTCGGCTCGGCCCCGGGACAATCCGTCGAGGGTCGCGAAATCCTGGTACACCCGGACCGGATCGTCGGAGCTCAGCACCGTGACCGCGCTGGTGAGCTGTATCCGCTCGGTGCGCGCCGCGATCGCGGCCAGCACCATCGCGGGGGAGGAGGCCGCGAAGTCCGCGCGGTGGTGCTCGCCCACGCCGTAGACGTCCAGCCCGGCCCCTTCGGTGGCCACGGCCTCGTCGACGACCTGGCGCAGCCGCTCACCGGCGGTCGGCACCGGCCCGTCGCCGCCGACGGGATGCGTCTCGGCGAATGTCGTCACACCCAGTTCCATGGCAAGCCGCCCTTCCATCATTGTTTCCAAGTCAACCGAAAGCATAAACGGACTGCGGTCCGGAAATGTTCCCGGTCGGCCTCCGGCGCGAAGCCCCCGTGCGGTCCGGATACTCTGGAACCCATGTCAGTGCGCACCCGCAAACCCCTCGTTCCCGGCACCCAATCGCCCATTCGCGAGGTGCCGAAATCCATCGAGCGGCCCGAGTACGTCTGGAAGAAGACGGCCAAGGAGGGCAACGAGCCCTGGGTGCAGACCCCCGAGACGATCGAGGCCATGCGGGTCGCGAGCAAGCTGGCCGCGCAGGCCCTCGAAGAGGCGGGCAAGGCCGTCGCCCCCGGCGTCACCACGGACGAGCTCGACCGCATCGTGCACGAGTACCTCATCGACAACGGCGCGTACCCGTCGACGCTGGGCTACAAGGGCTTTCCCAAATCCTGCTGCACCTCGCTGAACGAGGTCATCTGCCACGGCATCCCGGACTCCACCGTCATCGAGGACGGCGACATCGTGAACATCGATGTCACCGCGTTCATCGGCGGCGTGCACGGCGACACCAACAAGACCTACCTCGCCGGTGACGTGGACGAGGAGGTGCGGCTGCTGGTCGAGCGCACCGAGGAGGCCACCGCGCGCGCCATCAAGGCCGTCAAGCCGGGTCGCGCGCTCAATGTCATCGGCCGCGTCATCGAGGCGTACGCCAACCGCTTCGACTACGGCGTAGTGCGCGATTTCACCGGCCACGGCGTCGGGCCCACCTTCCACAGCGGCCTGGTGATCCTGCACTACGACCAGCCCGCCGTGGAATCGGTCATCGAGCCGGGCATGACCTTCACCATCGAGCCCATGATCAACCTCGGCGGCATCGACTACGAGATCTGGCCCGACGGCTGGACCGTGGTCACCAAGGACCGCAAGTGGACCGCTCAGTTCGAGCACACCCTGGTCGTCACCGACAGCGGCTCGGAGATTCTGACCCTCCCGTGAGCGGTTCCTCCCTTCGAGTCACCGGTGGTCCCCGGCCGGTGCGTGGCGCCGATATCTCCCGGTCGTCGCTCGAACGCGAACCGCTTCCCCGGGTACTCGTCGAGAGGGCCGGTGGCTCGGTGCCGATGTGCGGTGCGCGCGCGGAGCGCGACCGGTGAAGGGCGCTCTGCTCATCGCGGGCACTACCTCGGACGCGGGCAAAAGCGTTGTGGTGGCGGGGCTTTGCCGGTTGCTCGCGCGCCGGGGCGTGCGGGTCGCGCCGTTCAAGGCGCAGAACATGTCGAACAACTCCGTCGTCACCCTGGACGGCGGGGAGATCGGGCGCGCGCAGGCCCTGCAGGCGCGCGCCGCCGGGTTGGAGCCGAGCGTGCGCTTCAATCCCATCCTGCTCAAGCCGGGCAGTGACCGGCGCTCGCAGCTGGTGGTGCGCGGGCGGGCCATCGACACCGTCGGGGCCAAGGACTACTTCCGGCACCGCACCGAACTGCGGGCGATCGTCGCGGAGGAATTGGCCGGTCTGCGTGCGGAATTCGACGTGGTGATCTGCGAGGGCGCCGGGTCGCCCGCCGAGATCAACCTGCGGGCAACGGATCTGGCGAACATGGGCCTGGCTCGCGCGGCCGATCTGCCGGTGCTGGTCGTCGGCGACATCGACCGCGGCGGCGTCCTCGCGCACCTGTTCGGCACCGTCGCCGTGCTCGAACCCGAGGACCAGCGACTCATCTCGGGCTTCGTCATCAACAAGTTCCGCGGCGACGTCGATCTGCTGCGCCCCGGCATCGACCAGCTCACCGCGCTGACGGGCCGTCCGACCCTGGGCGTCATCCCCTTCGCCGAGGACCTCTGGATCGACGCCGAGGACTCCCTGGGCACCGTCGCCGACGCCCCCGTGGGCCGCTCGCTGCCCCCGCTCGGCACGGAGTGGCTCACCGTCGCCGCCGTCCGCCTGCCCCGCATCTCCAACTCCACCGACGTCGAGGCCCTGGCGTGCGAGCCGGGCGTCGCGGTGCGCTGGGTCACCGACCCCTCCCGCCTGGCCGGGGCGGACCTGGTGATCCTGCCCGGCAGCAAGGCCACGGTCTCGGACCTGGACTGGCTGCGCCGCACCGGAATAGCCGACGCGCTGGCCGCCCGCGCCGCCGCGGGCGGCCCGATCCTCGGCGTCTGCGGCGGCTACCAGATGCTCGCCCGCGCCATCACCGACACAGTCGAGTCCGGCGCGGGCGCGGTCCCCGGCCTGAACCTCCTCGACCTCGAGATCGAGTTCGCCGACCCGAAGGTGCTGCGCCGCGCCGCCGGCCACCTCGCGGACGGGCCCGATCTCGCGCGCGGCGCGGATCGGATCTACTCGCCCGAGGCGGACGACGACGCGATTCCGGGCTTCGTTGCGCCGGACGCGATATCGAACACAGCCGTCGCGGCCGCGATCTCCGACACAGCGCGGGGCTCGGCGGCTGTGGCCCCGGGCACGTCGGCGTCCGGCCCCGCGCCCGTCGCCGAGAGCGGCCCGACGGGCGCGAGCGGGATCGTTCCGGCATCGGCAGCTCCCGGCGGCCCCGCGGAACCGGCAGCGGTCGAAAAGGCAATCCCCGTGCGGGGCTATGAGATTCACCACGGGCGGGTCCGTGCCAACGGTGATGCGCCGTGGCTGGTGCTCGACGGGGAACCCGAAGGCAGTGTGCGCGGGGCGATCTGGGGCACGCACCTGCACGGCGCGCTGGAATCGGACGACTTCCGCCGGGCCTGGCTGCGGGAGGTGGCTGCTCGCGCCGGTCGGCGGGGTTTCGTTGTCGCCGAGGACGTTTCGGTGGCCGCGGTGCGCGAGGCGCAGCTGGACCTGCTCGCCGACCTGCTGGAGAAGCACCTCGACCTGGACGCGCTCGAACGGCTCATCGGGGCGGGCGCGCCCGCCGGGCTGCCGACGCTGACGGTGCGCGCGAGCCCCTGACGCGGCGGCGGTGACGACCATCACGACAATCCGCGCGACAGACGTCCGGGAGTTTCGCGCGCCGTGTAGCGTCATCGAAATGGAATCTCGGCGGATCACGGTCGGTGATCGCGAGTGGGGCGTACGGGTCGGAGGCAACGACTCCCGGCATCACGTCGTACTACTACCCGATGTGGGCGATCCGGCCGACGTATACGACGGGGTCTGCGATCGACTGCAGACCTCCGACCTGCGCACCATCGTCATCGAACCGGCCCCCGGGCTCGACACCGCGACGGTCTTCGCCCTGCTCGACGAGCTGAAGGTGCCGTGGGCCAACCTGGTCGGCTGCGGCACCGGCGCGGACCTCGCCTGGCAGCTCGCCGCGCGCGGCTTCGGGCGTTTCATGAGCCTCATCGCCGCGGGCAGCGGACACCCGGCCGCCCCCGGCGCCGACGGCGAGATCGCCGACGCGACCTGCCCGCCGGTGGAGATCCCCACCACGCTGCTGGCCACCAAGCGCCTGCCGGCCCCCGTGGCCGAGGGCTCGGGCAGGCACGTCTACGGCGAATTCCGGCTCGTACCGGTCGATGTCGCGGACGTGGCCGCCGAAGCGGGCCACGAACTCGCCACCGAGATCGTGCTACGCACCAGCTTCTGGTGAGGTCGGCAACCACCTGAGCCACGAATCCAGTTCGGCGAACGCCCGGGTGCGCGGGTGCTCGGACGACAGGAACACGTCGTGCCGCGCGCCCTCGATCGGCACGATGTTCGTGCGCGTGCCCAGGCAGCCCGACCAGCGCTGGATCTGACGCACGTCGAGCACCACGTCCGCCACGTCGGCGGCCGGGCCGTACTTGCTCATGAACCGTGTCACCTTCGAGCGCAGGATCAGCGCGGGCACGCCGATGTCCAGCCCCTGGTGCAGGCGCGCGTGGCCGCGCCGCACCGCCCGCAGCCAGCCGGCGTGCACCGGGAAACCGGCAAGCGGCTTCCAGTCCAGGTTGTAGTCCCATTCACCGGACTTGGTGTGGTGCAGGCTTTCTCCGTACGTGGAGATCGAACCCAGCGGCAGTTTGGCCAGCCCGCTCAGCCGCCCGATCGTATTGATCAGCGGCGTGCCCAGCGACCGGTAGTAGGACGGGCCCTGCAGATCGAACCACGGGCTGTTCAGCACGAGCCCGGTCACGCCCTCGGTGCGCGTGCGGCCCGCCGCGTGCAGGCGATGCATCCACAGCGAGAGCACGAGCCCGCCGGTCGAATGACCCATCATGAGCACCGGCAGGCCGGTCTGCTCGCGAATGATGCGCAGCGAGCGATCGAGCTCGACGTCGTACAGCGACAGGTCGCTGACGTAGTGCGGCGTCTGCCCCGGCCGCCGCGAGCGCCCGCATTTGCGCAGGTCCAGCGCGTAGAACGCGTAGCCCTGGGCGGCCATGTGCTGGGCCAGATGCTCCTGGAAGAAGTAGTCGGTGAACCCGTGCACGAACAGCACCGCCTGCGTCGCGACGGGCGCGTCGGCGGGGGTGTACCGGACCAGCGTGGCGATCGCCTCGCCTTCACCGTCCGGATCGACACCCATGGGTATCGTCAATTGCTGGTAGGCGTCTCCGAGGACATCGGGTTGCCAGGTACCCGGGGCCGGAGACGGCGCGGATGAGACGGCTGCAGATGACGTATCAGAGGTCACATATCCAAGGTAGTCGCCCGACCGGCGAGTGAGAACCGGAGGTATCTCTCACATTCGGGGTTTTCGTTGCGGGATTTGCGCGTGTCCAGGGGCACAATTGGCCGTAGGTGAACGACGGGTAACCTAGCTGCCGCTGGATTGCCCTAAACAGACAAGGAAGTCGACAAAGCCGTGTCGAACGCTGCGAAGATCGAAAAGACCGATGTAGTCCTCATCGGCGCCGGCATCATGAGCGCCACGCTCGGTGCGCTGCTGCGCCAGGTGCAGCCGAACTGGTCGATCTCCGTCTTCGAGCGGCTGGACTCCGCCGCGGGCGAGTCCAGCGACCCCTGGAACAACGCGGGCACCGGCCACTCGGCCCTGTGCGAGCTGAACTACACGCCGCAGAACGCCGACGGCACGGTGGAGATCGCCAAGGCCATCGACATCAACGAGCGCTTCCAGGTCTCGCGCCAGTTCTGGTCCTACTCGGTCGAGAACGGTGTGCTCGGCAACCCGTCGAACTTCATCAACCCCATTCCGCATGTGAGCTTCACCCACGGCCCGGACGGCGTCGAATACCTGCGCAAGCGCCACGCGGCGCTCTCGCGGCATCCGCTGTTCGAAGGCATGGAGTTCATCGACGACGCCGACGAGTTCAAGCGGCGACTACCGCTGATGTCCAAGGGCCGTGACTTCTCCGACCCGGTGGCGCTGAACTGGACCGACTCCGGCACCGACATCGACTTCGGTGAGCTGACCAAGGAGCTGCTCGCCTACCTGGGCGCGTCGGGCGCGAACATCGCCTTCGGCCACGAGGTGCGCAACCTGTCCAAGCAGTCCGACGGCTCCTGGTACGTGAAGGTCCGCAACCTGCGCACCGGCAAGACCCGCGTCATCAACGCGAAGTTCGTCTTCGTCGGCGCGGGCGGCGGCGCGCTGCCGCTGCTGCAGAAGGCGGGCATCAAGGAGATCTCCGGGTTCGGCGGCTTCCCGGTCTCGGGTCTGTTCCTGCGCGCCACCAACAAGGACCTGGTCACCCAGCACGAGGCCAAGGTGTACGGCCAGGCATCGGTCGGCGCGCCGCCGATGTCGGTGCCGCACTTGGACACTCGCGTCATCAACGGTGAGCGCGGCCTGCTCTTCGGCCCGTACGCCGGCTGGACGCCCAAGTTCCTCAAGGACGGCAAGCTCACCGACCTGATCAAGTCGGTCAAGCCCAACAACCTGTTCTCCATGCTGGGCGTCGGCGTCACCGAGATGGGCCTGGTCAACTACCTGGTCGGCGAGCTGCTCAAGTCGCAGGCCGGTCGCGTGGGCGCGATGGAGGAGTTCATCCCGCGCGCCAACGGCAGAGACTGGGAGCTGATCATTGCCGGTCAGCGCGTGCAGGTCATCCGCAGAAAGGGCGCCGGCGGCGTGCTCGAACTGGGCACCGCGGTCGTCGCGGCCGAGGACGGCACCATCGCCGGTCTGCTCGGCGCCTCGCCGGGCGCCTCGACCTGTGTGAGCGCCATGCTCGACGTCATGCGCAAGTGCTTCCCGGGCGAATTCGCTTCCTGGGAGCCGAAACTCAAGGAAATGGTGCCCTCGCTCGGGCTCAAGCTCTCGGAGAACCAGGCCCTGTTCAACGAGGTCTGGGACTGGTCCAACAAGGCGCTGCGCCTGGACGGGGTCAACACGCCGAAGCACGCGGGGGTTCCCTCGCACGCGTAGGTGTGATAGCAAGACTCGATGATGTCAACGGTTACGCTGAAACGGTCGTGGGCCCAGGACCTGGACACCGAGACCCTCTACAAGCTGTTGAAACTTCGCGTAGAAGTCTTCGTCGTCGAGCAGAAGTGCGCCTACCCGGAATTGGACGGGCTCGACCTGGGTGCCGAGACCCGTCATTTCTGGCTCGACGACGAGGGCGAGGTGATCTGCACGGTGCGCCTGCTGGAGGAGCACGACAACGGCGTGAAGTCCTTCCGTATCGGCCGACTGTGCACCACCCCGTCCGCGCGCGGGCACGGCTACACCACCCGGGTCCTGCAGGCCGCCCTGGCCGAGGCCGGTTCGGCGACCGTGCGCCTCAACGCCCAGACCTACCTGGTCGACATGTACACCAAGCACGGTTTCAAGCGTGACGGCGAGGAGTACATCGACGACGGCATCCCGCACATCCCCATGCGCAAGGGCTGATGCGAACCGGATCGAACGAGGGTGGCCCGCAACCGTTTTCGGTTGCGGGCCATGTGTTTTCGCAGGCCGCGGCCCGGGGACGCGGGTGCGTCCGGGGAGCCCGGCGTCGCGCGCGATACCGGCGCGCCTAGAGTTGGGGCGTGTCCGTTTCCTCTGTGGCTTATTCGGAATCCAAGCGCGCGGCCTCCGGTGAGGAGGCCGGGTTCCCGTTCTCCGCTGTCGTCGGGCAGGAGCGGTTGCAGCTGGCGCTGATTCTGTGCGCGGTGCATCCCGGCATCGGCGGTGTCCTGGTCCGCGGGGAGAAGGGGACGGCGAAGTCCACGGTGGTGCGCGCGCTGGCGCAGCTGCTGCCGCCCGTGGTCGACGAGAGTGGCGCGCGCCCGGCGCGGCTGGTGGAGTTGCCGGTCGGCGCGACCGAGGACCGCGTGGTCGGCTCCCTCGATCTGGAACGCGTGCTGCGCGATGGCGAGCAGGCGTTCAAACCCGGTCTGCTGGCCGCGGCCCATCACGGCGTGCTGTACGTCGACGAGGTGAACCTGCTGCACGACCACCTGGTGGACGTGCTCCTCGACGCCGCCGCCATGGGGCGGGTGCACATCGAGCGCGACGGCGTATCCCATTCGCACCCGGCGCGTTTCGTGCTCGTGGGCACCATGAACCCGGAGGAGGGCGAGCTGCGCCCGCAGCTGCTCGACCGGTTCGGGCTCACCGTCGACGTCGTGGCCTCCCGCGACGTGGACGTGCGGATGGCCGTGGTGCGCCGCCGCCTGGACTTCGAGGCGGATCCCGCCGGGTTCGCGGACCTGTACGCCGCGGCGGACCGCGAGGTCGCGGACCGCATCCTCACCGCCCGGGACCGGGTCGGGGAGGTCGAGCTCGACAACGTGGAGCTGCGCCGGATCGCCGCGCTGTGCGCCACGTTCGACGTCGACGGCATGCGCGCGGACCTGGTGGTCGCGCGCACCGCGACCGCGCACGCCGCCTGGCGCGGCAGCCGCACGGTGACCGAGGACGATGTGCGCGTCGCCGCGGAACTCGCGCTGCCGCACCGGCGCCGGCGCGATCCCTTCGACGAACCGGGCATCAGCGAGGACCAACTCGATCAGGCCATGGAACAGGCCGCCGAAGAAGCCGCGCGCGCCCAGGACGGCGGTGCGGGCGACCTGGGAAAAGGTGAAGCGGTCCCGCGGGATGACGCGGGACCGCAGGATCCTTCCCCCGAGCTCGACCCGGACCACGATCCGGACGGTGGACCCGATTCGCCCGGCGGCGGGCAGGAGGCCCCCGAGTCCGACGGGCCCGAGCGCGACGCCGCGGGCGACCGGAACGAGGCCGATCCGCCCGCGCCGCCGCGGAACCCTTCCGGCGCACCGGAATCCGGAACCGAACCGTCGGGCAGCGATCCGTCGGGAACCCCCGCCCGCGAGGGTCGCACCGGCCTGCCCGGCCACATCGCGGCCAAGCCGCCGCGCTGGGAGGTGCCCGGCGTCGGCGAGGGCGCGCCCGGCCGCCGCTCGCGTGCCCGCACCCGGCAGGGCCGCGTCGTGCGCGCCACCCCCGAGACCGGGACCGGTCTGCACCTGCTCGGCACCGTCTTCGCCGCCGCGCCGCACCAGCGCGCCCGCGGCCGGGTGACCGGCCCGCTCGAGTTCGCGCCGGGCGATCTGCGCGGCGCGTATCGCGAAGGGCGCGAAGGCAATCTGGTGGTCTTCGTGGTCGACGCCTCCGGCTCCATGGCCGCCCGCGACCGGCTCTCCGCGGTCACCGGCGCAGTGGTGGCCCTGCTGCGCGACGCCTATCAGCGGCGCGACAAGGTCGCCGTGATCACCGTGCGCGGCGCGGACGCCGAACTGGTTCTCCCGCCCACCTCCTCGGTCGACATCGCGGTCCGCCGCCTGGCCGATATGCGCACCGGCGGCAAAACCCCACTCGCGCAGGGACTTCTGAAGGCCCGCGAGGTGATCGCCCGCGAACAGGTCCGCGACCCGCACCGCCGCCCGATGCTGGTGCTGCTCACCGACGGCCGCGCCACCGGCGGTACGGACCCGGTCCCGCGCGCCCGCACCGCCGCCCGCCTGCTGGCCGCCCGGGCGGTCACCGCCATGGTGGTGGACTGCGAACGCGGCATGATCCGCCTGGGCCTGGCCCGCGATCTCGCCGCCGACCTCCGCGCGGGCTATCTCGCCCTCGGCGAGCTGACCGGCGAGGCGGTGGCGGGCATCGTCCGCGCCGGGTCGCGCGCGGCCTGAGAAAAGATTCGCGAATCGAGGGAACTCGGGCGGGTTTCCGTGCGTAGTACCGGGTATGGGGATCTTTCGTCGTAACAAGTCCAAGCGGAACAAGCGGCTGGCCGACGGTGCCGACTTCGCGGGGGAGGCGGGCGCCGCGATGGTCGAGGCGGCACCGGGTCTGCTCGCCGTGCTGGGCCGGGCCATCGGCCGGGTGGTGTCCGGGATCGTGCACGCGCTGACCTGAGCGCGGCGGGGACCGGCGGGTATGGCACGGTGAGGGGGCGCACAGGGTCGCGCGACCGTGCCACGAGAGGAGACCGGATCCATGCCCCAGGGTGTTCCGTTGCCGGAGAGCATTCCCGATGACGGTCTGACGACGCGGCAGCGGCGCAATCTGCCCGTGCTCGCGGTGCATACGGGGCCGGGCAAGGGCAAGTCGACCGCGGCGTTCGGTATGGCCCTGCGGGCTTGGAACCAGGGGTTCGACGTGGCGGTCTTCCAGTTCGTCAAGAGCGCCAAGTGGAAGGTGGGGGAGGAGGCGGCCTTCCGCACCCTCGGCACGCTGCACGAGCAGACCGGCGCGGGCGGTGCCGTGGAATGGCACAAGATGGGCGAGGGCTGGTCCTGGACCCGCAAGCAAAGCTCGGACGAGGATCACGCGGCCGCCGCCCTCGCGGGCTGGCAGGAGATCGCGCGCCGGCTGGAGGCCGAACAGCATCGCTTCTACGTCCTGGACGAATTCACCTACCCGCTCAAGTGGGGCTGGGTCGACGTCGACGAGGTCGTGAAGACCCTGCGCGACCGGCCCGGCAATCAGCACGTGGTCATCACCGGCCGGGACGCGCCGCCCGCGCTGCTCGAGGTCGCCGACCTGGTCACCGAGATGACCAAGGTCAAGCACCCCATGGATGCCGGCCGCAAGGGCCAGCGGGGCATCGAGTGGTGAGTGTGCCCGCCGTGGTGATCGCCGCCCCCGCCTCGGGGAGCGGAAAGACCACCGTCGCTACGGGATTGATCGGCGCGCTGCGGCGGGCCGGGCATCGGGTCGCGCCGTTCAAGGTGGGGCCCGACTACATCGATCCGGGGTATCACGGCCTCGCCGCCGGGCGGCCGGGCCGCAATCTCGATCCGGTGCTGTGCGGGGTCGAGCGGGTGGTCCCGCTGTACCGGCACGGCAGCCGCGACGCCGATATCGCCGTGGTCGAGGGTGTCATGGGCCTGTTCGACGGCCGCATCGACGAGAACAACGCCGAACCCGTCGCCGAGGGCTCCACCGCGCAGATCGCCGCGATGCTCGGCGCGCCGGTGATCCTGGTGGTGGACGCGCGCGGGCACAGCCAGAGCCTGGCCGCGCTGCTGCACGGCTTCGCCACCTACGACAGCGGAATCCGGCTCGGCGGCGTCATTCTCAACCGGGTGGGCAGCGAACGCCACGAGCAGGTGCTGCGCGCCGCCTGCGACCGGGTCGGTCTGCCGGTGCTCGGCGCGCTGCCGCGCCTGGCCGAATTGGCCGTGCCCGCACGGCATCTGGGCCTGATCACCGCCGCCGAACACGGTTCGGCGGCCCAGCTGGCGGTGGACGCCATGAGCGATCTGGTGGCGGCCCACGTGGATCTGGCCGCGGTGGTCTCGCTCGCCGCCTCCGACGCGGCCGGGGACGCCTGGGATCCGGTCGCGGAACTCCGTGCGGCGCTGCCCGCCGCGCCCGGGTCCGAGGCCGCCGCCGGGTCCGCGCCGCTCGAATCCGGTGCATCGGCTGTCGAGGGTGGCTCCGCCGCACCGTATTACGGTGCTCGCGACGGGCAATCCGCTCCCGCCGGACAGGTGTGGGACGCCGATCGCGCCGCGGGTGATGCGGTGGGGCCGGTGATCGCCGTCGCGGGTGGTGCTGCCTTCACCTTCGGCTACGCCGAGCATCGCGAGCTGCTGGAGGCCGCGGGCACCCGCGTGGTCGTGTTCGATCCCGCGTTCGACGAACTGCCCACCGGCACCGCCGGTCTGGTGATTCCCGGCGGCTTCCCGGAGGAGCACGCCGCCGCCCTGGCCGCCAATGTTCCCCTGCTCACCACCATCGCCGACCGGGCCCGCGCGGGCCTGCCGATCCACGCCGAATGCGCGGGCCTGCTCTACCTGGCCCGCTCCCTCGACGGCCACCGCATGGCCGGGGTGATCGACGCCGACGCCGAGTTCGGCCCCCGCCTGACGCTCGGCTACCGGGACGCGGTCGCCCTCACCGATTCGGTCCTGTTCGCCGCAGGTGATCGGGTGCGCGGCCACGAGTTCCATCGCACCCGCCTGACCACCCCCGCCACGTCCCCCGCCGCCTGGGCGTGGCGCGCCCCCACCGGCGACACGGTCCGCGAGGGCTCGGCCCCGGCCAACGTCCACGCCTCCTACCTGCACACCCACCCCGCCGGAAACCCCGCCGCGATAGCCCGCTTCGTCACCGCGGCAAGGGCTTTCGCCCAATCCCATGCCCCCGCCTGACGCACACGGCACCCCGCCCCCGGCCGATCCGGCTCTGGCGGATCCGGTTCCCACCGGGCGCGCCGTCCCGACGGCCGTTGCCACGACCCACGACCGGGCTCGTGCCGCGGGCCCCGAGCTCGCAGTGGGCGTGGGCATGCGCCCCGGCGCGACGGCCGACTCGATCCTGGCGGCGGTCCACGCAGCCGCCGCCGGCGCACCGATAGCCTGCCTCGCGACCGTCGATCGCCGCGCCACCGACCCCGGCCTCGAAGAAGCGGCGGCACACCTGGGTGTTCCCGTAGTCGCCTACACCCCAACCCAATTGGCCGAGGTCGAGGTACCCACCCCCTCTCCCCGCACCGCCCATGCTCTGGGCAGCCCCAGCGTCTGCGAAGCCGCAGCCCTCCTGGCCTCCGGAGCCACCCAGGTCCACGTCCCCAAACTCCAGGTCGCCGGCGTCACCGCCGCCACGGCGGTCATGCACCATCCCTGACCACAACACCCGTCGCACCTGCGAACCCGATATCGCGGCGGCCCGAGCGGACTCGCGGGGTTGCCGCGATACTGGCTCGATGGGGAACCGGTGGGTTGGGGTGACGGTCGACTGTGTGGACGTCGGGCGCGTGGCGGGCTTCTGGAGCGCGCTGCTCGAGCGGGCGCCGGGGTCTTCGGAGGCGGGGTGGGTCTACCTGGGGGAGGCGGGAGACGCGCAGCCGCGGTTGGTCTTTCAGCCGGTGGGCGAGCCCGCGCGGGGCAAGGTGCGGTTGCACCTCGACATCGCGGTTGACGACATCGCCGCGGGGATGGCCCAGGTGATCGCGCTGGGCGGCAGCTCGACCGGGGAGCGGCACGAGCATCCGGGCGGGGTGGTCGTGGTGATGGCCGACCCGGAGGGACACGAGTTCTGTCTGGTCGAATACCGGTGACCACCCGGTGACATGGAGCGGCCGCCGCACCCCGGCAGGTTGGGTATGGGGGTGCGGCGGCCGGGCGAATCACCCTGTGTGGGAGAGCGATTCGCGGTCGGGGTGGATCAGGGGGCCACCGAGCCCCAATCGGCGAAGCCGGTGGGATCGTGGCGGCCCAGGGAGCCGTGCTCGAACAGGCCCCAGCCCTGGTCGCCGTTGCAGCGGGCCCGGCCGACGTGGTCGATCACGCCGAAGGGCACGCGGCCCGCAATCGCCGGGTCGGTCAGGTCGTAGCTCTGGCTCTCGGCGAAGCCGCGGCCCTTCCACTGACCGTGCACCCAGTCCGGGTCGCCGCCGTAGCCGCAGCCCACGTGCAGCGCGATGTGGGTGCCCGCCTCGACCTCCACCTCGAGCGGCTTGCCGTCCGGGGTGGTGAGTTCCAGGCGCAGGGCGGTCGGGATCCGGGTGCCGGACCTGTACGTCAGATGCACTCGGGGCCAGCCCAACTGCTCGATGCGGCCGTCGTGCCAGATACGCGTCGCGTCGTTGAGCGTGCGGAAGCCGTTGGGCTCCTCCTGCACGATCACGATGATCGAGTAGTCGTCGAAGCGCAGCGGCACGTACAGCCACCAGAAGCCCTCGGACGGCTCGGACGCCACGCGCCCCGCCGGATCGGCGTCGCCGACCGGCCGGATGCCCCAGGAGCGGTCGCGGGTGCCGACCCAGGCGCCGGGATCGACGGTGAAATCGGTGCCGTCCACGTGCAGTGTGCCGGACCAGGTTCCGACCTGCGCGAAGCGCTGCGCGTCGATCATCGCCTTGTTCATGCCGGTGATGATGGTGTGCGCTTCCTCCTGCACGACCGGATGCGAACCCTCCCAGGTCATGTCGAAGGACAGGTCCTCGTGCTCGGCCACGACCCGCAGCTTGTGCAGGGGTTCGAGGACCTCGATGCGGTAGCCGCCCACGGCCAGGTCCAGCCCGCGCTGGTCCAGCGCGTCGGAGAAGCGCACCGTGTGCTGGGTGTTCCCGCGCCGCACGGTGGCGAACGCGTCCTTGACCCCCAGGTTCGGGTACACGCCGAACCCGGTGATGAGCATGAGGTCGCCGGTGGTGTCGATGGCGTTGTAGTAGCTGCGGTCGTAGAAGTTCTTGTCGCTGCTCGATACCCGCGCCATCGGCTGTGGCGTCTGGTGGATGGGGTATTCGTCCAGCGGGCCGATCATGGGTCGCATATCTCTCAATCCCAGGCGTAGGTGCCGTCGAGGAGGGCCTCGAGCAGCGGACGGTGCATGACGTAGTCGTCGCGATCGGCGGTGTCGGTGTCCTCGCCGAAATGGATCATGCGCCGCTTGATGCGGCCCATGACGATGCCGTGGCGCAGTGCCGCGTACATGAGGTACCAGTCCAGGTCGCGCACGGCGTGCCCGGTGGCCTCCTCGTACAGCTTCTCGATGTCGCTGCGGCGCAGGAAGTCCGGCAGCCCGGGCTGGTCGAACCTGGTGGCGATGTCCTGGAAGAAACGGTGAATCAGGATGGGCCAGGCCACATCCAGTTCGCGCGGGCCGATGGCGGCCATCTCCCAGTCGAGCACGGCCACGGTGTCCGCGCCCTCGTCCTCGGCGAACATGATGTTGCCGGGTCGCGCGTCACCCCAGGTGAGCACGTCGGGCCCGGAATCCTGCGGCCAGTTCTGTTCGAGCCACTCGAAGGTGCGCTCGAGCAGCGGGATGCGGTAGCCGTCGTTCGCCAGCGCCCAGTCGTACCAGCGCTTCTGGGCGTCGAAGTGCCTGCGCAGCGCCGAGCCCTCGCCGTCGAGCATGGGGAAACGCTCTTCGGGCCGGTCGATGCCGTGCACCGTGGCGATGACCTCGACGGTCTTGCGGGTGATCTCGAACCGCTGCTCGGGCGTGGCGTCGAAGACCCAGCCGAAGAACACGTACGGCGGATTGTCCTCGCACACCCGCCCGTTCACCCGTCGCATGACGAAGAAGGTGGACCCCAGCACCGCGGGATCGGTCTCGAGCCAGCACAGCGGCGGCAGCGGCGCGTCGGTGGCCGCGGCGACCCCGGCCATGATGGCGTACTGGGTTTCCAGGTCGTACTTCTCGAAGACCGGGAACGAGCTCTCCTCCGGTGCGAGCCGGGCCACGAACGAGCCGCCCTCGGGCTGTCCGGCCACGGTCCATTCGGCGTCGAACAGCAGGGTGGTGCTGGACATGCCGCCCGCCTGCGGTTTGGTGAGCGAGGTGACGCGCGGCGCTTCGTCGGCGTCGACCTTGGTGGCGAGCCACTGCGCCAGTTGATTCGCGAGTTCGTCGTTGTCGCGATCGGAGACGGTGAGTTCCCATCTCTGATTCGGGTCGTCGGCCGACATGTTCGGTTTCCTCCTGGCGCGCTGAAGCGGGCGTGTCGATGCGGCGCACAGAGGTCGGGCAGGACCGGTGTGATCCGGATAACACGGTGCCAAGAAAATGTAACGTGTTCCAGTCTGTTGGGACAGGGATTCGCATGGTAAGTACCGGTGAATGGGATGGTGCTCGATTCGGTCCCGGGGGCGCCGGTAGTGCGGGCACGTACGCCCCCGGGGGTACCGGAGCGACGCCGGGAACCGGGGATTGCTCAGGGTCATCCCGGAGGTGTCCGGCCGCGGTGATTCCTATCGTCGGAACGAGCAGTTCCGAGCGGGAGGACCGGATGAGTACCAGCACGATCGACCCCGAGACCGATCTCGGCCCCGCGCCGGTGGAATCGGCGCGGGCTTGGAATCCGTTGGCCAGGATCGGATTCCGCTTCGTTTTCGCCTACGTGACGCTGTTCTGCCTCGGCTATCCGCAGCTACTGTTCGCCTTCACCGGCCCGCTGGCGCGCTGGCTGCCCGACGACGCCGTGCTCTCGTTCGCGCAGCTACCGAGTCCGGTCGTGGAGTGGCTGGGCCGCACGGTCTTCGGCGTGGAGGCGAGCCTGAACACCGGCTCGGGCAGCGGTGATCAGACCTACCTGTGGGTTCTGGTGTTCGGCCTGTTGCTGCTGGCGGTGCTCGCCACGCTGGTGTGGACGCTGCTGGATCGCCGGCGCACCGACTATCGCCGGCTGGCCGGCTGGTTCCTGCTCGCCGTGCGCGTGTTCCTGGCCGGGCAGATGCTGCTGTACGGCTTCGCCAAGATGATCCCGACCCAGATGCCGGAGCCGGCGTTGTCCGCGCTGGTCACCCCGCTGGGCGAGCTCTCGCACATGTCGCTGCTGTGGACGCAGGTGGGCGCCTCGCCGGTGTACGAAATCCTGCTCGGCGTGGCCGAGGTGCTCGGTGGCGTCCTGCTGCTGATACCGCGCACCGCGCTGGCCGGGGTGCTGCTGAGCCTGGTGAGCATGGCGCAGGTGTGGGTGCTGAACATGACCTACGACGTGCCCGTCAAGCTGCTGTCGTTCCACCTGCTGCTGCTGTGCCTGGTGCTGCTGGCGCCCGAGGCCCGGCGCCTGACGCTGCTGCTGACCGGGCGGGCCGCGGGCCCGGCTCGGACCCCGCCGGTGGTGCGCGGGCCGCGCGCGACGCGGGCCGTGGTGGTGGCCCAGCTGGTGCTGGCGGTGTGGTTCCTGGCGGGGAACTCGCTCGCGCAGTGGGACGGCTGGCACGAATGGGGCGGGGGGCGTGAGCGTTCCCCGCTCGCCGGAATCTGGGACGTCACCGAGTTCACCCGGGACGGGCAGCCGGTGCCGCCGCTGCTCACCGACGAAACCCGCTGGCGGCGACTGATTCTGGAGGAGGTGCCGTTCGCCCACTATCAGCGGATGGACGACACGCTGGCGATGGTCGCCGTCGACCTCGATCCCGAGGCCCGCCGGCTCACCCTGACCGATCCCGAGGCCGCGGCCGATCCGGCCGCGACCCCGAAACCCCTGGGGGAGTTCACCGTCGAGCGTCCCGCGCCGGACCGGCTCGTGCTCGCCGGTGAATTGTCCGGCAGTCCGGTGACGATGACGCTGACGCTCCTGGATCCCGATCGATTCCCGCTGCGGGACAAGGGTATTCACCTCGTGCAGGACTTCCCCGCCAACTGACGACCCGACCTCAGTCGGTGATGTTGCCGATCTGGTTGGACCAGTTCGGATTCCGTGTGAAGAACTCTCCGCTCCCGGAAACGAAGGCCCGCTGGGCGGCGGTGTCGCCCAGCAGTCTGGCCGCGAGCCACGCGGTCGGATAGCCGAGGTAGCCGTGCACGCCCAGCGCGCACAGCGGAATGGTCCGCGAGCACTGCGGCTTGCCCTGCACGTCATTGTGATTCACCTCGGCGAGCGTGCCCCAGACCTTGGGCACGCTCGCCGGAATCGCCTCGTAGTACGCCTGGATCGATTGCAGGCCGATGACCTGCGGCGGCAGCAGCTGCCGGGACGGGGAGATCACCCCGTCCGCCGATCCGTTCACCAGGAAGATCGACCCGTGCCCGGAGCCGGCGATGTCCGGGCACCACGAGCCGGTCGAACACCAGAGTTGAATCGGCAGCTCCAGTGGAACCGCCGTCTTGATTCTGCCGCCGGACAGCGCCATCGCGTTGAGCACTCCGGTCGCGCCCTGGGAATGGCCGACGGCCCCGACCGCGTCCGGATCGACTCTGCCGTACAGCGGGCTCGCCGGATCCTCGGCCTGGCGCAGCAGGTACTCCACCGCGCCCGCGATGTCCTTGCCCGAGCCGGTCTGCTGATTGCGCGCGGCGACGACCACGAAACCCCACGACGCCAGGTGCTCGAGCAGGTGGGCGTACTGATCGGGCGTGGCGTTCGTGCCGTTGCCCCAGGTGACGATCGGGTGCCGGACGCCGCCGGCGCCCAGGTCGGCGGGCCGCCACAGGTCGTAGGACGCGCCGCTGGAGTCGCAGCAGCCGAAGCCGGGTACGGCGGTCACCGCCCACGGCCCGCGCTCGGCGTACCCGGCCTCCACGGTGGCGGCCGCCGGGGCGTCGGCGGTGCCTATCGCCGAACTCGTCGCGGGCAGGAGTAGGACGGTCAGCACCGCGCAAATCCGTAGTGCGGGAACGAGCATCGCGTGCGCTGCGCTGGCGAGTGTCATAGCGGCACAGCATAGGAACGTGCCCGGGCGATCCCGCGCAGGTGGCCGGGACCAGCGTCCGTGCCACGGACCTTTCGGGCGAACCCGGCGCGACAGCCGCGAGGCGATTGTTACCTTCGCGAATACACGCCGTAGGCTCAATCCTTGTGCCGAACACGTCAGCCGCATCGCAGGACCAGCCCGTAGGTGACCCGAACTACCTGGTCGGGCTCGATCTGAACGGTCGGCGCGTCGTAGTCGTCGGTGGCGGCACCGTCGCCCAGCGCCGTCTCGGCCTGCTCATCGCCTCCGGCGCGCAGGTGCACGTGATCGCCCGCGAGGCCACCCCGGCCGTGGAGGGCATGGCGACCTCCGAGCAGATCACCCTGGAACTGCGCGACTACGCCGACGGCGATCTCGACGGCGCCTGGTACGTCATGGCCTGCACCGATGAGCCCGAGACCAACGCGGCCGTGGTCGCCGAGGCCACCAGCCGCCGCGTGTTCTGCGTGCGCGCGGACACCGCCCGGCTCGGCACCGCCGTCACCCCCGCCACCGCGCGCTACGACGGCATGAGCCTGGGCGTGCTCGCGGGCGGGCAGCACCGCCGCTCGGCCGCGATCCGCAACGCGCTGCTCGAAGCGCTGCAATCCGGTGTGGTGAGCGATGATTCGGAGCCCGTCGCACCCGGCGTCGCCCTCATCGGCGGCGGCCCCGGCGATCCGGATCTGATCACCGTGCGCGGCCGCCGCCTGCTCGCGCACGCCAATCTCGTTGTCGCCGACCGGCTCGCCCCGCCCGAGCTGCTCGCCGAACTCGGCCCCGACGTCGAGGTCGTGGACGCGGCCAAGATCCCGTACGGCCGCGCCATGGCGCAGGAGGCCATCAACGCCGCGCTCATCGAAGGCGCCAAGGCCGGCAAGTTCGTGGTCCGGCTCAAGGGCGGCGACCCGTACGTCTTCGGCCGCGGCTACGAGGAACTCGAGGCCTGCGTCGAGGCCGGTGTCCCGGTGACCGTCGTCCCGGGCGTCACCAGCGCGATCTCGGTGCCGGCGCTGGCCGGTATCCCGGTCACCCATCGCGGCGTCACCCACGAGTTCGTCGTGGTCAGCGGGCATGTCGCCCCGGATCACCCGGACTCGCTGGTGGATTGGCCCGCCCTGGCCCGGTTGCGCGGCACCATCGTGCTGCTCATGGCGGTCGAGCGGATCGAGCAGTTCGCCGCCGCCCTGCTCGCCGGCGGGCGCGCGGGCGACACCCCGGTCACCATCATCCAGGAGGGCAGCCTGCGCACCCAGCGCATCGTGCGCGCCGACCTGGCCACGGCCGCGGACACCGTGCGCGCCGAGGCGATTCGCCCGCCGGCGATCATCGTCATCGGGCCGACCGCCGGTTTCACCGCGGGCGCGCCGGACACGGAGACCGGCACGGTCTGAGCGGCCGCATACTCCCGCCATTTCCGGAACTATCGTGCCTATCGCGAGTTCGAGACCCTGCTCTGACCTGGCGATCCGGTACGGCGACGGGCTGTTTCGTCACCGTCATCGCCCATTGTGGAAGAAGTTCGATCCGGTTCGCGGCAGGCCATCCACTACAGTGGGCGCGTGCTCGATAACCCCGCTGCGACGATGCAGTATCCGGTGACCAAGCGGGCGTTCGGGCTCGCGATTCTCGTCTTGAGCGGGTTGCAGCTGATGGTGGTGCTCGACGGCACCGTCATGATTCTCGCGCTGCCCAGGCTTCAGGAGCAGATGGGCCTGTCCAGCGCGGGCAGCGCGTGGACCGTCACCGCGTACGGTCTGCCGTTCGCGGGCCTCATGCTGCTGGGCGGCCGGCTCGGCGATTCCTTCGGCCGCAAGCGCATGCTGATCTACGGCGTCGCGCTGTTCACCCTCGCCTCGGCCCTATGCGGCACCGCGCAGAACGAAGCCTGGCTGATCGCCGCGCGCGCCCTGCAGGGCACCGGCGCGGCCATCGCCGCCCCGACCGCCTTCGCGCTGGTGGCCAGCACCTTCGCGCCCGGTCCGGCGCGCAACCAGGCGGTGGCCATCTTCGGTTCCATGGTCGGCGTCGGCTCGGTCGGCGGTCTGGTGGTCGGAGGCGCGCTCACCGAACTGGATTGGCGCTGGATCTTCTGGATCAACGTGCCGATCGGCATCCTCATCGTGCTCGGCGCGATCAAGGTGCTGCAGGACACCGAACACCACCGGGTCTCGCTCGACGTGCGCGGCGCGGTGCTGGGCACCGTCGCGTGCGCGGCCATCGTCTTCGGCGCGACCGAGGGACCGCAGATGGGCTGGGACAGCCCGATCATTCTCGGCTCGCTGATCGGCGGATTGGCGCTGCTGCTGCTGTTCGTCTTCGCCGAGCGCAACGTGAAGAACCCGCTGCTGCCGTGGTCGCTGTTCGACAGCCGCGATCGCGTGATCTCGTTCATCGCCATCTTCCTGGCCTCGGGCGTGCTGGGCGCGACCACCTTCTTCGTGGCGCAGTTCCTGCAGAACGTGCTCGACTACACCCCGCTCAACGCGGGTCTGGCCAGCATCCCGTTCACCCTCGGCGCGGGCGTCGGCACGGCCGTCGCGTCCAAGGCCGTGCAGTACGTGCAGCCGCGCTGGCTGCTGTTCGGCGCCGCGATGCTGCTGTCGGCGGCCCTGTACTTCGGTTCGACCCTCGACGGTTCGGTGCAGTACTTCCCGACGCTGCTGTTGCTGCTGTCGGTGGTCGGCGCGACGGTCGGCGTGGTCATCGTGATCCTGCCGCTGTGCGTGCTGGTCGGGGTGGACATGGCCAACATCGGCCCGCTGTCCGCGGTCGGGCAGATGTTCATGAACATGGGCACGCCGTTCGCGGTCGGCCTGCTGAGCCCGGTCGCGCTCTCGCGCACGCTGTCGCTGGACGGGACCAACGGCAAGGTGACCGACATGAACGAGATGCAGATCGCCGCACTCGGCAGCGGGTACATGCTGGTGCTGCTGGTGTGCGCGCTCGGCACCGCGGTCATGGGCCTGCTCGCGCTGACCCTGCGCTACACCCCCGAGCAGCTCTCGCAGGCGCAGCACGCGCAGGACGAAGCCCAGAAGAACTGAGCCCGGAAGCGCTGGGCCCCAGCGCAAATCGGGCTATTGCCGTGAAGCGGGCGGCGTGGTGAAAAGCACCGCCCGCGAGGGGTGTTGCCGGAGGCGCTGATTCGGCACACTGCCAGGATGGGGAACCTCGACGCAGTATTGCTGGACCGCTGGATCGAGCTGGCCGGGCCGTCGGCGCGCGGGGTGGGGGAGGATCTGGTGCGGCGCTATCGCGAGCCGCACCGCCGGTACCACACCGTGGAGCACCTGGCCGCCATGCTCACCGTCATCGACGACCTGCAGGCCGACGCCGACGATATCGCCGCCGTGCGCTACGCGGCCTTCTTCCACGATGCGATCTACGCCGTGGACCGCCCCGACAACGAGGAGGCCAGCGCGCAGCTGGCCGAGAAAACCCTGCCCGCACTGGGTCTGAACGCGGACACCGTCGCCGAGGTGGCCCGCCTGGTCCGCCTGACCGCGGGCCACACCCCCGACCCGGGCGATCGCAACGGCGCGGTCCTGTGCGACGCCGACCTGGCCATCCTGGCCGCCGAAGCGCCGTCCTACGCCGCCTACACGCGCGCGGTCCGCGCCGAGTACGCCCACGTCCCCGACGATCTGTTCCGCCCCGGCCGCGCCGCGGTCCTGACCGCACTCGTCCAGCAGGACAACCTCTTTCGCACCCCCACCGCCCGCGCCCGCTACGACGCCCCGGCCCGCGCGAACCTGACCGCCGAGATAGCGAGCCTGACCGCCGAGATCGCCTGAGGCTACGGCGCACCCGATACGCGTCGATCGCGCGCGTTGCGCTCAGCGCGAACGCCGGACGGTCGTGCGGGACGCGGGGTTCCTACGAAACGCGTCGTCGGGGCGGGCATGGCCTGCGGGCGGGGTGTTCCGTGTGCTCCGGACGTGGTTCACGGCACCGGCGGGCGTGGGCTACCCGCGGGTATCGTCGAGGGAGTTTGCGGTGGCCGGAGGTCTTTCCGGGCACGGTCCCCTCTCGAGGATGAGCTCCTGGTGATAAAGATTCCGCGCGCGGTATTCATGCTGGTCGTTCCGGCACTGCTGTTCCTGCTCCCGTGGTGGCTGCTGGTGTACACGACGCTGTCGGGAGCGGCGTTCTGGGCGGGGACCGCGGTGTTCCTGCTGGGATACGTGGCGTTGCCGCTCGCTATGGTGACCGGGCACGGGCCGCGCGAGTCCGACGCGGCGGCGCTGGTGGGGGACACGATGCTCGGCATCCTGTGGGTGCTGTTCAGCTGGTCGGCCATCGGGGCGGTGGCCCGGGCGGTGCTGATCGTCGCGGGCGTGGACGATCCGGTGCGATCGCGCGTGGTGGCGCTCGGCGTCCTGGCGATCTCGGCGGTGCTGACGGCGTGGGGTATCTACGAGGCCCGGCGGCTGCCGCGGGTGAAGACCGTCGAGGTGACCATCCCCAAGCTCGCGCCCGCGCTGGACGGGCTGCGGGTCGTGGTCGTCACCGACACGCATTACGCCGCCACCGACCGGCTGCGCTGGTCCGAGCGGGTGGTCGAGACGGTCAACGCGCAGCGGCCCGACATCGCCTGCCACGCGGGCGATCTGGCCGACGGCTCGGTCGCCAAGCGGCGCGCCCAGGTGGATCCGCTCGGCAAGGTGGAGGCCGCGCTCGGCCGCTTCTACATCACCGGCAACCACGAGTACTTCGGTGACGCGCCCGGCTGGATCGAGCACATGGCGGGCCTGGGCTGGCAGCCGCTGCGCAACCAGCACCAGACCCTGACCCACCACGGCGAGCGCCTGATCATCGCCGGTATCGACGATCCCACCGGTGTGGCCGTGCCCGGGCACGGCCCCGATCTGCCCGCCGCCCTGACCGGCGCGGACCCGGAGCTCCCGGTGATCCTGCTGGCCCACCAGCCCAAGCAGATCACCGACGCGGTGAAAGCCGAAGTCGCGCTCCAGATCTCCGGCCACACCCACGGCGGCCAGATCTGGCCGTTCCGCTACCTGGTCCGCCTGGACCAGCCCGTGGTGGCCGGGCTGAGCCGGCACAGCGAGCACACCCAGCTCTACACCAGCCGCGGCACCGGCTTCTGGGGTCCGCAGCTGCGGGTCTTCGCCCCGAGCGAGATCACCGTCCTGGTCCTGCGGTCGCCGGCGGCCTGACGAGCAGGCCGGGGCGGCAGCCGATTTCGGTCCGCCCCGGCCGTCGCCGCCCCGCGTGCTGCCACGTCCGCCGTCGGGTGAAGTCGGTCGCGGAGGCCGGGTCGGCACGCCTGGTCTCCGGGACGGGCCCTGCTACGGGTGCTGGCCGGAGCCGAATCCCGTTGGACGGACCGATATTCGGCGACCCCGGCTACCCGGCCGAGTCCGCGTACTCGTCCGCCACCTTCAGCGCCTGATCCAGAATCGCGAGCCCCTCCCGGGTCTCTGCCTCGCTGACCGTGCACGGCGGCACGGCGTGGATCCGGTTGAAGTTGTTGAACAGCAGCAGCCCGGCGGCCTTGGCGGCGGCGACGGTCTCGGTCAGGGCCGGGCTGGTCCCGCCGTACGGGGCCAGAGGTTCGCGGGTCTCGCGATCGCGCACCAGTTCCACCGCCCAGAAGACCCCGCGCCCGCGCACCTCGCCGACGCTCGGATGCCGTTCGGCCAGCTCCCGCAGCCCCGGCCCGAGCACGTGTTCGCCTATGTGCGCGGCGTTCTCGACGATCCGCTCCTCGGTCATGGCGTTGATGGTCGCCACCGCCGCCGCCGTCGCCAGGGGATGCCCGGAGTAGGTGAGCCCGCCCGGATACGGGCGATCGGCGAAGGTCGCCGCGATGTGCGGCGCGATCGCCACCCCGCCGAGCGGCACGTACCCCGAGTTCACGCCCTTGGCGAAGGTGAGCAGATCGGGCGTCACCTCGAAATGCTGGATGGAGAACCACTTTCCGGTCCGCCCGAACCCCGCCATCACCTCGTCGGCGATGAGCACGATCCCGTGCCGGTCACACAGTTCGCGCACGCCCGCCAGGTAGCCCGGCGGCGGCACCATGATGCCCGCGGTGCCGGGCACCGGCTCCAGGATGATCGCGGCGATCGTGCCCGGCCCCTCGAACACGATCGTCTGCTCGAGATGCTCGAGCGCGCGCTGCGACTCCTGCTCATCGGTGCCGGAATGGAATTGCGTCCGATACAGGAAGGGCCCGAAGAAGTGCACGACCCCGGCATTGCCGTGATCATTGGGCCAGCGGCGCGGGTCCCCGGTCAGATTGACCGCGGTCTCGGTGCCGCCGTGGTACGAGCGATACCGCGCGAGCACCTTGTAGCGCCCGGTGTGCAGGCGCGCCATGCGCACCGCGTGCTCCACCGCGTCCGCCCCGCCGTTGGTGAAGAACACCCGGTTCAGCTCGCCGGGGGTGCGCTCGGCGATGAGCCGCGCGGCTTCCGAGCGCGCGTCGTTGGCGTGCTGCGGCGCGACGGTACAGAGCTTGGCGGCCTGGGCCTGGATGGCCGCCACCACCTTCGGATGCTGGTGCCCGATGTTCGTGTTCACCAGCTGCGAGGAGAAATCCAGATACCGGGTGCCCGCGCCGTCCCACACGTACGAGCCCTGGGTGGCGGCCACGACCATGGGCGAGAGCGTGGCCTGGGCCGACCACGAGTGGAAGACGTGCGCGCGGTCGAGTTCGTACGCGCGGTCGGCCTCGGCGCGCGCGGTCTCGAGGGACAATCCGTTGGGCAGGGTCATGACGGGTCCTCTCAACTGTTCTGCGGGAAGCCGAGATTCAGCCCGCCGTGACTGGGATCGAGCCAGCGGGTGGTGACGGCCTTGGTGCGGGTGAAGAAGTGCACGCCGTCCACGCCGTGCGCGTGCGAATCACCGAAGAGCGAGTTCTTCCAGCCGCCGAAGCTGTAGTACGCCATGGGAACCGGGATGGGAACGTTGATCCCGACCATGCCGACCTCGACCTCGTTGTGGAAGCGCCGGGCCGCGCCGCCGTCGTTGGTGAACAGGGCGGTGCCGTTGCCGTAGCGGTTGGCGTTGATCAGGGCCAGCGCCTCGTCGTAGGTCTCGACCCGCACGACCGAGAGCACCGGGCCGAAGATCTCGTCGGTGTACACGCTCATCTCGGGGGTGACGTGGTCGAGAATCGTCGGGCCGAGCCAGAATCCGTTCTCGTCACCGTCCGCGCGCACGCCCCGCCCGTCGAGCACGACCGCGGCCCCGTCCGCTTCCCCGGCCGCGATATAGTCCGCGACCCGGTCGCGGTGCGCCCGCGTGACCAGCGGTCCCATATCCGATTCGGCGGTGCCGTCGCCGGTGCGAATCGTGCGGGCGCGCTCGCTGATTCGCGCCACCAGCGCGTCGGCGATCGGCCCGACCGCGACCAGCGCGCTGATGGCCATGCAGCGCTCGCCCGCCGAGCCGAAGCCGGCGTTCACCGCCGCGTCCGCGGCCAGGTCCAGGTCCGCGTCGGGCAGCACCACCATGTGGTTCTTGGCCCCGCCCAGCGCCTGGACGCGTTTTCCGGCGGCGGTGCCGTGGGTGTACACGTATTCGGCGATCGGCGTGGAACCGACGAACGACACCGCCCGGATCGCCGGATGCGCCAGCAGTTCGTCCACCGCGACCTTGTCGCCCTGCACCACGTTGAACACCCCGGGCGGCAGCCCGGCCTCCTCCCACAGCGCCGCCAGCCACAGCGACGCGGAGGGATCCTTCTCACTCGGCTTGAGTACCACGGTGTTTCCGGCGCCGATGGCCAGCGGGAAGAACCACATGGGCACCATGGCCGGGAAATTGAACGGTGAGATGATGGCGACCGGGCCCAGCGGCTGGCGGATCGAGAAGATGTCGACCCGGCTCGACGCGTTCTCGGTGTAGCCGCCCTTGAGCAGGTGCGGTATGCCGCAGGCGAATTCGACGATCTCCAGCCCGCGCGTGACCTCGCCGAGGGCGTCGCCCAGCACCTTGCCGTGCTCGGCGGTGATCAGCGCGGCCAGTTCCTGTTTGCGCGCGTTGAGCAGTTCGCGGAAGCGGAACAGCACCTGGGTGCGCCGGGCGAGGGAGGAATCGCGCCACGCGGGGAAGGCGGCCACGGCGGCGTCCACCACGGTGCGCACGTCGGCGGCGGTGGCGAGCGCGACCTGTCCGGTCACCACGCCGGTCGCGGGATTGGTCACCGGCGCGGTCGCGGTGCCCGAGCCGGGGAAGGGTTTGCCGTCGAGCCAGTGTCCGATGGTCTGCATAGCTCCTCGATTCCGGAGGCGGTCGGGACGGGCCGCGGCCCGGTTTCCACTGTGCGCCCCGGGCGCGGGCGCCGGTCCCGACGATCTGTACGAAATTCCGTTGGCGGTATTACGATTCGTCGGTGCTCCTCACCGTTGCTGACATTCTGGCGATGCCGGTGGTGCGCGCCGGGCAACCCGAGGTCGCGGGCGGCGGGTCGCTGACGCGCCCGGTGCGCTGGGTGCACGTGAGCGAGTTGCCCGACGTGGCGGCGCTGCTGGCGGGCGGAGAGCTGATCCTGACCACGGGCCAGGCGCTGGCGGGCGATGCGGCCGCCACTGTCGGCTATCTGGAGGCGCTCGCGGCCGCCGGGGTCGCGGGCCTGTTCGTCGAATTGGGCACCTCGGTACCGGAATTGCCGCCGTGCGTGGGGGAGACCGCCGATCGGCTGGGCCTGCCGGTGGTGGCGCTGCGCGCGGTGGTGCGGTTCGTGGAGATCACCGAGGCGGTGCACCGCATCATCGTGGCCGAGCAGTACGCCGAGCTCGAGTTCGCGCGCACCGTGCACGAGACCTTCACCGCGTTGAGCGTGCGCCGCGCCGCCCTGGCCGAGATCGTCAAGACCGCCGCCGGGATGCTCGACGCCTCGGTGGTACTCGAGGATCTGACCCACCGGGTGCTGGCGTCGACCGCCCGGCACACCGCCACCTCGGCGCTGCTCGAGCGGTGGGAGACGACGTCCCGGCTGCTGCCCGACGGTGACGCGAGCGTGGTGCCGGTCGGCCCGCACACGCAGCCCTGGGGCCGGCTCATCGTGCGCCCGGCGACAGCGGACGCGCGGACCGCGATTCCGGCCGCCCGCGCCCGGGTGGTGCTCGAACGCGCCGCCCAGACCCTGACCCTGCACCGCATGATCGAGCGCGATCGTTTCGGCCTGCACCGCCAGGCCCAGACCGGGCTCATCGACGACATGGTCACCGGCCGCCTCACCGACGAGCGCGACGCGGTCGCCATGGCCGCGACCCTGGGCCTGGCCCGCCGGGCCCGCTACCTACCCCTGGCCCTGGATGTGGCCGGGACCGTCGAGGCCGATCCCGTTGCGCACCAGCGTCGTACGGCCGCGATCATCGATGCCGCGCTGCACGGGGTGGCGCTGTCCAAGGCGACCGCGCTGGCCACCCCCGAGCACGGCAATCGCGTGAATCTCCTACTGGCGCTGTCCCGTACGGGCGAGCTGGACGCGCTGCTGACCGCCGTGTGCACCGCCGTGCTCGGCGAGGTCCGGCGGGTGCCCGGGGTGGATCGCGCGGTCATCGGGGTGAGCTCGGCCTCGGAGTCGTTGCTGGACACCGCCCGTGAGCTCGCCCGCGCCGCGCACGTGGCCGAGGTCGCCCTCGCCCTGACCCCCGCCGCGCCCCGCCCGTTCTACCGCAGCGGCGATGTCCGCCTGCGCGGCCTGCTCGCGCTGATCCGCGACGAACCGGGCGTGCAGGGTTTCGCCGAGACCGAACTGGGCGCCCTGCTACGCCACGACATCCGCCACGCCACCGACCTGACCCGCACCCTGCGGCAATTCCTGGATTTGGCGGGCAACAAGACCGAACTCGCCAAACGCCTGATGATCAGCCGCCCCACCCTCTACGACCGCCTGGCCCGCATAGAACGCCTCCTCGACGTGGACCTCGACGACGGCGAGACCCGCACGTCCCTCCACACCGCCCTGCTCATCCGCGACCTCACGCTCCCGGACCACCTGCCCCGCTAGGGTTTTCGGCGTTGGCCAGGTGCCTCGGGACGCGCGGTCTCGCGTCGGCACCGAAGCCACGCCGCGTCCGGGCCGATGCCCCGACCTGCTCGACGGCGCGACGGCTGTGCGCCGTTCAACGGCGCATGTGCGGGATGATGCGGCGAATCGTCCGGTGGCGTCGAGACAACCGGGTGAATCGCCCGGACGGCGTGCCGTTCGGGCCGCCGCTCAGGCGATCGGGTCCGCGCCGGTCGCGGTCTCGCGTCGTTGCTTGCGGGTGCGGAGCCAGCGACGGGCGCGCAGTGCCAGCCAGGTCAGGCCGACCAGCAGGATCAGGACGGCGACGAAGGCCAGGACCGGGACCGCCAGGGCCAGTACGGTCAGCACCAGGGAGGTGCCGTCCTCGGCGGTCGAGACCACCGGATTGCCCACGCCGCCGGTGGTTCCGGTGACGAACGGGCGGGCCACCGTGCGCCCGGCGTGGATACTGCCCGCGGTGACGGCGCCGAGGATCGCCGCGACGGCGGGCGGCAGCTGCGCGGACACGCTGGTCTCGGCCGCGAACAGGATCGCCCCCGAGGCCGGCGCCACCAGCGCGCCGAACCCGTGCAGCACCGAGTCCAGGGCCGGGATCTTGTCCCCGATCAGGTCCAGCACGAACACCACGGCGACACCGATCAGCGCCGGCGTCGAGGACAGCCAGCTGTACGAGTCGCCCAGATCGATCCAGCCGAATCGGTCGGCGAACCCCACCAGCAGAAGTGGCAACCAGGCGTTGAGCCCCGCCGCGCCCGAGAGCCCGAACGCGCCGAGCACCGCCCCGACGGCCGCTGTGATCTCCATGCCACGAGTCTGCCGGTTATGTCCGACATCGGCTCGTATTCGCCGCGCGGATGTTCGCACGAACACGCCGCGCCCGGTGCTCCCGCGCACGTGACGGCCGGCACGGCACAGCCGCCGGCGCCCGGCCTGTGCCTCAAGCCGGGTCGGCGCCCATCGGGTTGGGGTAGGGAACCGTGCCGCTGTGGGCGATCGCCGTCGCGGCGGGGGTCAGCAGGTCGAGGATCTCGGTGTGCGCGGCGGTGTCGCGGTAGGCGGTCATCGCCAGGGCGTCGGTGCGGGCCTCGACGTGGGTGTGCAGCGCCCGGCCGGCGGCGGTGATCTCGTCGCCGGTGAGCAGGCCGCGGGTCTCCAGCCGCAGCCGGGCCGCCTCCCAATCGGATTCGCTCCAGCCGCGCACATCGCGCCACACGGTCGCGGGCACGCCGGTCGCCGCCGAGAACAGCACGTGCGCCTCGCAGCCGTCGATGCCCTCCGCGAGCAGGCAGGCGACATGGCCGTCGCCGCGATGCTCGCGCAGGGTCGTGACCGCCTGCCACAGCGCGGCGACCGGATCGGGCGGAGTCGGCAGATCGCGGTTGGCGCCGAAGAGCGTGCGACCGTCGGCGGGCGCGTCGGCGATCGCGGTGTGCAGGATCGGCAGGGCGCTCCCGGCGACGGTCTCGATATCGGGAACCAGCGTGCGCAGGACACCGGCGGCCGCGACGACCCGGCCGTCCAGGACCGCGTCCCTGGTCGCGAAACCCCAGGCGTCGGGCAGGGCGCGGCGCACCATCGCGGGCGCGAAGTTGTAGAAGGTGGCCTCGACGACCCCCGGCCCGACCGCTCCGATCGGCGCCGAGCGGGTGGCGAAGTACCCCATCCAGTACCCGCGCAGTCCGAGCGCCTTGTTCGCCGCGCGGCAGTCCGGCGCGAAGTACGTGATGGCGTGCAGCGGTTCGATTACCCGCCACATCGATCGGGCGAAGTCGTTGTCCATGCCCGCCAGCCTACTGGCTGGATCTAGTAAACTGAAGTCAGGCTGGGGGATTCGCGCGCTCACGCCGACCGCGCGTACCGGGCGCGCCGCTGCTCCGGTGGCACCATGATCGGCATGATCAATCCGAACGATCTGCTGCGCACCGCCTACGAAGAGGCGCGGCTCGGACTGGACGAGGGCGGTATCCCGATCGGCGCCGCGCTGTTCGACAGCACCGGAAAACTGCTGGGGCGCGGGCACAATCGCCGCGTGCAGTCGGACGATCCCAGCTTGCACGCCGAAACCGACGCCTTCCGCAGGGCCGGGCGCCGCCGCGACTACCGCGACACCATCATGGTCACCACGCTCTCGCCCTGCTGGTACTGCAGCGGCCTGGTCCGGCAGTTCGGCATCGGCGCGGTCGTCGTCGGCGAGGCCCGCACGTTCTCCGGCGGCCACGAATGGCTTGCCGCGCACGGGGTTTCCGTCACCGTCCTGGACGATCCGGCCTGCGTGGAGATGATGACCCGCTTCATCGCCGAGCGGCCCGAACTCTGGCACGAGGACATCGGCGTCACGGACTGAGCGGCGCGGCCGGGTCCGGCGGGGGAACATTCCCCACGCCGCCGATGCCATCCGGAAACCGGTCGGCGCCGCGCGGCGCCGAGCCCGGGTCATCGCACTCGGTGCGGACGGATCACTCGTTGCAGACGGCGTCGTGCACCAGCACCGAATCGCTGTACCAGCGCGCGCCGTTCTCCGCCTCGACCCGGGTGGCGCCGTAGCCGCCGGTGTACTTGTTCATGATCTCGGAGTACGCCACCGCGCCGCAGCCGGTGAACGTGGTGACCGTCGAGCAATCGCTGTATCCGCACTTGTCCTCGGCGGCGCGGCTCGCCCCGGCCTCGGTGTCGTAGTTCCACGACCAGCCGAGGTCGCCGTTGCTGGACACCGCGATCGCGCCCCAGTAGGTGTACGCCTGCGCCGGTGCGGCGGGCAGGAGGGTGGCGAGGGCGGCGAAGGAGATGCCGGCGGTGCCCAACAGGATCTTGCGCATGAGATGTCCTAGCTTCGAGGCGAACTGAAGTACTACCGATCAAGACCGTCTGACCGGTACGAACAACTAATCGCGGCCGGCGCCGGGAGCGTTTACACGCGACCGAACGCGCAGCCCGGGCCCGCACACGCGAAAGCCCGCGCCTCGACGGTGAATCGAGGCGCGGGCTCACGGGTGCGGACGCGCGGCGGCCGGAAGCCGGCGGGCGGCTAGGACACTTCGGTGGGCGCCCAGCGGTTGGCGGTGATGAGGTAGCCGGGCTGATCCGCGGTCGAGGTGCGGGTCTCGTAGATGCGCTGATACCCGGTGCTGGCGATCACCCAGCGACCGTCCTCGCGCACGTAGGTGTCGTGGTAGTAGGCCGCGCCGCGAATGGTGATCTGGAAGTCGGGCACGATCACCGTGTCCTCCAGACACCAACTGCCCCTTGCGGTTTCGCCATCCACCTCGAGCTCCGGATGATTGGCGACGTGCACGGTGATGATGTTGCCGCCCAGCGCCGTGCGCATGTAGTCGACCAGCGCGGTGCGGCCGGTGAATTCGAGTGGTTGCCCGCCCGAGGGCGAGCCGTAGGAGCCGATCACGTCGGTGCTCAGCGTCGCGCCGAACTCGTCCCACTCCTTCAAATCCAGCGTGCGCAGATACCGGTACTTGAGCTGGCGGATCTCTTCCAGCGCGGTGTGGTCCATAGCGATTACCTCCCGAGAACTAGTCGGGATGAATTGGAACACAGGGTTGCCGATCCGGGAATCACTCCGGCCGATCACCGGACAGACTGTTCCCATGTTCAAGAAGTTGTTGGCGGCCGCCGGAGTAGGCGGCGCCGAGGTCGAGACCGAACTGCACACCCCCGGCGTTCAGCCCGGCGGCACCGTGCACGGCGTGGTCCGGCTGCGCGGGGGCAGCGTGGCGCAGGACATCTCCCGGGTGGCGCTGGAGTTCGTGACCCGGGTGGAATTCGAGCACACCGAGGAGGAGACCAGCGGCCTGCGCGGCTTCCATCTCACCCCCGTGCACGGCCCGTTCCGCCTGGAACCCAAGGCGCTCTACGACATTCCGTTCGGGCTGTACACCCCGCTGGAAACCCCGATCACCTTCTACAACGGGCGGCACCTGCCCGGCGCGCAGGTCGCGGTGCGCACGATGGTCGAGATCGCGGGCGCGGTCGACGCCGGGGACAGTGATCCGCTCGGCGTGGGCGCGCTGCCCGCCCAGCACCACATCCTGGCCGCCATCGAACAGCTCGGTTTCGGGCTGCACTCCGCGGACTGCGAGTGGGGCCGTCTCAGCGGCATTCAGCAGGAGCTGCCGTTCTTCCAGGAGATCGAGTTCTTCGGGTCTCCGCGCTACCCGCATCTGAAGCAGATCGAGGTCACCTTCGTGGCCCGCGCGCACAATCTCGACGTGATCATCGAGGCCGACAAGAAGGGTGGCTGGCTCAGCGAGGGCCGCGATGTGTACGACGTGATACGCGTCGACTATCACGCGTTGGACCAGGTCAACTGGGCGCAGGTGCTCGATCAGCGTTTCGGTTCGATGTAGTCCGGAACTGAACATCTCGTTCTACCTACTTAGCAACCAAGCGCTTGCTACATTGCGGCCATGATTCCCACCGTGGTCTGGGGCACCGGCAATGTGGGCCGGGCCGCCATTCGTGCAGTCGCGGCCCATCCCGGACTGAAGCTCACCGACGTCCTGGTCAACAACCCCGACAAGGTCGGCCGGGACGCCGGCACCCTGGCCGGCCTTGACACCGAACTGGGTGTCGCCGCGACGAACGACATCGACGCGGTCCTGGCCGCGGGCCCGCGGGCGCTGGTCTACGCCGGCTCCGGCGAGATCCGCCCCGACGACGCCCTCGCCGACATCGCGCGCGCGATCCGCGCCGGTGCGGTCGTGGTGACCCCCTCGCTCTACGCCCTGTACGACCAGCGCAACGCGCCCCCCGAACTGCGCGAGCAGGTGCTGGCCGCGGTCGCCGAGGGCGGCGGCTCGCTGTTCGTCAGCGGCATCGACCCGGGCTGGGGCAACGACGTACTGCCGCTGCTGATCAGCGGACTCGGCCACACCGTCGACGTCATCCGCTGCCAGGAGATCTTCGACTACACCACCTACGACCAGCCCGACTCGGTGCGCTGGCTCGTCGGCATGGGCCAGCCCCTGGAGTACGAGCCGCCCATGCTCGCCCCCGGCATCCCGACCATGGTGTGGGGCGGGCAGATTCGGCTCATCGCGCGCGGCCTCGGCGTCGAGATCGAGGAAGTCCGCGAGGTCGTGGAACGCCGGCCGCTCGAGCAGACCGTCACCACCGAGCTCATGGGCGACTTCGAAGCCGGCGGGCAGGGCGCGGTGCGCTTCGAGGTGCAGGGCATCGTCGACGGCCGCCCGCGGATCGTCATCGAACACGTCACCCGCATCCACGCCACCTGCGCGCCCGACTGGCCCATCCCGCACAGCGGCGCCGGCGCCCACCGCGTGATCATCGAGGGCAGCCCGCGCATCGAGGTCACCATCCAGGCCACCGACGAGGGCAGCAACCACTCCGCGGGCGGAAACGCCACGGCCGTAGGCAGATTGGTGGGCGCCATCGAATGGCTCGCCGCCGCCGAACCCGGCCTCTACGACGCGCTGGACATCCCCCTGCGCAACGGCACACTCGGAAGGAATCAGCCGTGATCATCGACATTCCCGAAGGCAAGGATCCCATCGGCTACGTCTGGGGCGAAATGGTCCCCGGCATCGGCGTCGCCGCGGCCGCGTTCTCGCTCGCGGTCTACGAGCACACCACCCTCGGCCTGCCCGAGTTCGAAGCCGCCCGGCTGCGCATCGCGCAGATCAACGGCTGCCTGTTCTGCCTGGACTGGCGCACCGACCGCAACGGCGAGAAGGTCGACGAGTCCTTCGCCGACGAGGTCACCAACTGGCGCACCGCCGAATCCTTCGACGAGCGCACCCGTTTGGCCGCCGAGTACGCCGAGCGCTACGCCCTCGACCACCACGGCCTCGACGACGCCTGGTGGGAGCGCATGTTCGCGCACTACACCCAGGCCGAGGTCACCGAACTGTCCATGTGCCTGGGCTCGTGGCTGGCCTTCGGCCGCCTGAACCACGTGCTCGGCCTGGACGCGGTGTGCGTGCTGCCCAGCCACGCGCAGGCGTCCGCCACCCTGGCCGCGGAGTAGGTTTCGCTCGCGAGGTGTTGTCCGGGACTGCCGGGCAACACCTTTCGCCGCTTCTCAGGACGGTAGCGCGTCCAGGAACTCGCGCAGCAGCGAATTCACCTGCGCCGCATGGGTGATGTTCACCCCGTGCGTCGCCCCCGCCACGGTGTGCAAGCGTGCGGGACCGCCGAGCTGGGCCGCCAGCGCGGTCATGTCCGCGTCGCTCTCGGCCTGATCGTGCTCACCGCGCACCAGCAGCGCCGGACAGCTCAACCCGCCGATCGCCTCGGCCACCGAATCCCGCTCGATCAGGCAGTCCGCCGCCAGGCGCAGCCGTCCGCGATCGCTGTTGCACCACTTGGTGATCCACAACTGCTGTTCGGCCGGGGTCCCGCCGATCATGTTCTTGGCGATCATGGCGGCCAGCGGATGGAACGGCTCGGATTCCATCCACGCCGTCATGATTCCGCGATAGCGCTCGCGCGCCGCGACATCGTACGGCTCGGCCGAGGTGCCCATCAGCACCAGCGCGCGCACCCGGCTCGGCTGCTGCAACGCCATCCGCAGGGCGGTGTACCCGCCCTGCGACATGCCGCCCGCGACGACCTCGTCGACGCCGAGTTCGTCGAGCACCGCCCAGACGTCCTCGGCCAGATCCCAATAGGTGAACGGATCCCGGTAGTCCTCGGTCAGTCCGTGCCCGCGCGCGTCGACGGCGATCACCCGGTAATCCGGTGCGAGCCCGGCCCCCTGACGCGCGAACATCTCCTCATCGAGAAAGAATCCGTGGCTGAGCACCACGACCGGGCCGTCGGCCTCGGTGTCGGTGTAATGAACTTTCGCTCCGGCAGTACTCACGAACGGCACAGCAATCTCCCATCGCCCACTGTTCGCCACCATAACCGGAAGCGGATTCGGCTGTGGTGCTGTCCGATCGCTTCCGGCCGGTAACAGTGCGCCCGAGCGCGTGCGGTCCGGCCGGGCCGCCGCCGTGGGCCCGGCCGGCGGGGTGCTGTAATTCCGGCGCCTTCTTACCGTGCGCGATGTTAGGTGAGCACCAGAAGTTCAGTGGGAGAAGCGATTTCGATGCGCAGACCGAACTTCTCCGCCACCCGGGCCAGGCCGTTGATGTCGGCCGGTTCCGAACGGGTCAGCACCAGCGCGCGGGCGAGCAGGCCCTTGTGGTGTTTGTTGAAGTGGCTCACCACCGTTCGGCTCCCGTCGGGCCGTTCGGTGAGCACGGTGGCGGTGACCGCGCCGGGGATGCGGCCCAGATTCTGATAGGTGCCCGAGCGCAGGTCCACGGTGAGCTCGCCGTCGGTCTCCGCGCGCAGCGCCTCGGGCAGCACCTGCTTCCACACCGACTGCAGGGTGGGCAGGCCCGGCAGCTTCGATCCGCCCGAAAGCCGGTACGCCGGAATGGGATCGCCCGCGCGCACCACGCCGAACAGCGCCGACCCGATGGCCAGGCGCGCGTCGGCCTTGGCCCGCTGGGTCCGGGTCAGCGACGCCGCGTCGAGGGCGTCGTAGAGCACGCCCGTGTAGCGGTCCAGTGCCGGGCGGGTGGGCGAGGAGCGCAGCGCGGCGTTGCGCGCGATCTCCGCGTCAGCCCCCTTGCCCAGACCCAGTGCCGAGCGCGAGGCGTCGGGATCGGCGGCCAGCCGGCTCAGCTGGGTGACCAGCTTGTCGCGGACCGCCGTGAGCTGCGGCATCGCGAGGGAGTCCAGGTTCAGTGGATCGCCCGAGCCACCGTCGGACTTGGTTTCGGAGGGAGGCAGCAGCACCAGCACGAGCCAACACGGTAATGCCTTGTGAGCATCGCGTGTGCAGCGGCTACTCTGTGGATCCGTGATCACCCGTCTCTCGCATCTGTTCCTGCGCACGCTGCGCGATGACCCCGCCGACGCCGAGGTGCCCAGCCACAAGTTGCTGGTCCGCGCCGGATACGTGCGCCGCATCGCGCCGGGCATCTACTCGTGGCTGCCGCTCGGCCTGCGCACGCTGCGCAAGATCGAGAACGTGGTCCGGGAGGAAATGGACGCCATCGGCGCCCAGGAGATCTCGCTGCCGGCGCTGCTGCCGCGCGAACCGTACGAGGCGACCAATCGCTGGACCGAGTACGGCGACGCGCTGTTCCGCCTGAAGGACCGCAAGGGCGCGGACTACCTGCTCGGGCCCACCCACGAGGAACTCTTCGCGCTGACGGTGAAGGGCGAGTACAACTCCTACAAGGATCTGCCCGTCACGCTGTACCAGATCCAGACCAAGTACCGCGACGAGGCGCGTCCCCGCGCGGGCATCCTGCGCGGGCGCGAGTTCGTCATGAAGGACTCGTACTCCTTCGATCTCGACGACGAGGGCCTCAGCGCCAGCTACCAGGCGCATCGCGGCGCGTACCAGAAGATCTTCGATCGCCTGAACGTCTCGTACGTGATCGTGGCCGCCACTTCCGGCGCCATGGGCGGTTCGGCGTCCGAGGAGTTCCTGGCCAACAGCCCCGTCGGTGAGGACACCTACGTCATCAGCCGCGAATCCGGTTACGCCGCCAACGTCGAGGCCGTCGTCACCGCGGTTCCGGCCGAGATCCCCCTCGAGGGTCTGGCCGCGGCCGAGGAGCACGACACCCCGGACACCGCGACAATCGCGAAGCTGGTGGAGTGGGCCAACGCCAACGGCATCGCCGACCAGCTCGGCCGTCCCGTCACCGCCGCGGACACCCTGAAGAACGTCATCGTCAAGCTGCGCTACCCGGACGGCAAGACCGAGATCCTGGGCATCGGCCTGCCCGGCGACCGCGAGGTGGACGAGAAGCGCCTCGAGGCGTCGGTCGAGCCCGCCGAGGTGGAGCTGCTCGCCGAAGAGGATTTCAAGGCCAACCCCTTCCTGGTCAAGGGCTACATCGGCCCGAAGGCGCTGCTGGCCAACGGCGTTCGCTACCTGCTCGATCCCCGCGTGGTCTCGGGCACCGCCTGGATCACCGGTGCCGACGAGGCCGGGAAGCACTACGTGAACCTGGTCGCGGGCCGCGACTTCACCTCCGACGGCACCATCGAGGCCGCCGAGGTCCGCGACGGCGACCCCTCGCCGGACGGTAAGGGTGTGCTGGAGTCCGCGCGCGGCATCGAGATCGGCCACATCTTCCAGCTGGGCCGCAAGTACACCGACGCGTTCGACGTCGACGTGCTCGGCGAGAACGGCAAGCCGGTCCGCCTGACGATGGGCTCCTACGGCGTCGGCATCTCCCGGATGATGGCCGTGGTCGCCGAGCAGCAGCACGACGACAAGGGCCTGCGCTGGCCCAAGGAGATCGCCCCCTACGACGTGCACGTGGTCATCGCGAACAAGGACGACGCCGCCCGCGAAGGCGCGGAAAAGGTTGTCACCGAACTGAACGCCGCCGGCCTGGACGTCCTGTTCGACGACCGCAAGGCCTCCCCGGGCGTGAAGTTCAAGGACGCCGAGCTCCTGGGCATGCCCCTGGTGGTGGTGATCGGCCGCGGCTGGTCCGAAGGCAAGCTCGAGCTCCGCGACCGCTTCACCGGCGAGAGCGAGGAGTTCCCCGCCGAGACCGCCGTGGCCTCGATCATCGCGAAGGTCCGCGGCTGATCGCGCTGCCCCGGCAACCCGGCGAGCCGCGCACCTTCGGGTGTGCGGCTCGCCGGGTTATGAGGTGATGCCGGGCGTCGGCCGCGGGTCCGGGTGGGACGCCGGGTCTAGTTGTAGGCCCTGGCCACCCCGTCCAGCAGGTGTTCGAGGGTGTCGTAGTCGGGCGGGTCGACGACGTCGATCAGGGTGGGGTTCACCGGAACCTTGTGGTCGGCGGCGACTTTCGTGAACAGGGACGGATCGTTGGGGCGGAAGCCGTGGTCGGCGGCCAGGCGCTGGAGGTCCGGATCGGTGGCGAGGAGTTTGCCCAGGCGGTCGCCGTCGTCGTTCAGGGGGATCACCGTGTGCTGGGAGAGCACGGTCGGGGAGGGGTACATCAGCACCATGCCGGGCTTCAGCTGGTTGTTCACCGCGGCCGCCACGTACTGGGATTCGTAGATCCAGACCATGGGGGTCGGGCCCATGCCCGCGGCCAGGTACTCCTTGAACGGGCCGTCGGAGGTGTTCTCGGTGTAGCCCTGGCGGGTGAACAGGCGGGAGATGCGGGACAGGGCGTGGGCCTCGGCGGTCGCGCCGCGCACGATGGTGTTGTCGTTGGCCACGTAGGCGGTGACCGACAGGTACATGGCCGCGGAGTTCGAGGTGCGCGGGTCGGTCGTCCCGACCAGGACGTTCTTGCGGACCGGGTAGGTCGTGTTGCCCGCGAGCTGATCCCACTGCACCCCGCGCTCGGCCAGGGCCAGGAACTTCTCCACGTCGAAAACCGGTGCCGCGCCGGGCGTCACGATCCCCGCGGCGGTCAGCAACTCCACGATCGGCGCGAAGGTGGCGATGGCCATGGGAGAGGAGAACGGGGTGTACTTCGCGCTCACCCCGCGCCCGCGCTGGATGCGCTCGGCCGCGGCCGAACTGGAGGGGAAGGCGAAGTCGTAGCCGGCCAGATCCACCGAGGTGGCGATCTGCCGCGAACCGGCGGGATCGACCTCGGCGCGGATCCCGTTGCGCGCCAGCACCTCGGCCACCCGCGGATCCTCGAAGAACGCGACCTTCTCCGACCCGACCACGCCGCGCACGGTGGCGAGCGGCGCGGCGACCGGAGCCACCGGCGCCGGATCCGGCTCGCGCACAGCGGCGAACGCCGCGACGGCGACAACCGTCACCAGCGCGCCCGCACCGAGCAGAACCGATCGCCGCCGCAACACCGAGAGGTCCAAGGTGTCGAATAGATGACTACGCGTTGAATTCGAATTGTCGGCCAATGGAATTGCCGTGGACAATTCCGTATCCACTTGTTCCGGTTCGACTTTCGCGTCGTCCGGATCCAGTTCCCGGCGTGCCATGCGCTCCACCAGAATCGGTACGAATTCCCGCACCGCATGCCCATCGAACCGCCGCCGCACCGTACCGACCACGGCCTCGACCTGCTCCGCTGTATGCACCTCGACATAGCGTTCCACCAGGCGATTCGTCACCGCGTGCAGTGCTTTTTCTTCCCGGGCCGCATCGACCGCCACAATCTCTCCTCGACTCCCACCGGAAATTGATTGCGCGGCAGGAAAATACATCGGACCGCGCCGGTGCGACCTTACTCGCAATTCGCGATGCTTTCAGGATCGGTGTACGGGAAATGGCTCGGCCCGCACACCGATTCGGGTGTGCGGGCCGGGAATTGCGTGCGTTCGGCTTATCTCAGGGCTGCCCCGGGAACGCCACCGTCGCCGGATTCACACCCAGGATCGACTGCCAGGTGGCCAGCCGCAGCGCGCTCTCGGTGAGCGCCTCCACCGCGGTGCGCCGCACCTCGGGCGTCGCCGCCGCCTCGACCGCGGCCCGCCACGCCGTCGCGGTGTCGGTCTCCACCACGACCGCGAGCTTGGCCGCGGGGATCGGGTCGTCCACCGGCACCGGGCTGGGATACGCGGCCGCGGGCGCCGGCACCGCGGCGTCCAGCCCCTTCAACGCGTCGATGGTCGCGTCCCGGCGGGCCCGATGCGCGGCGGTGTACTCCGCCACGAGTCGCTCCCGATCCGGATTCGCGTAGGCCGCGATCACCCCGTACGCGAACACCGCCGCGTACTCCGCGCTCAGCGCGTCCGCCAGCGCCTTCGAATCCGCCCCGCTCATACCGTGTTCCTCCCCGCCCGAATGATGTGCCGTGGTCCGGTGCGCGCCCGCGCGCTCCCGCTGTATTCCGTCCGCTCGTGTGCGGCGCCCGTGCCGAGCCGCCCGCAGGCATGGCTCACGCGAGCAGCACCCCGGCGTGCGTGGCGCACGCGGCGCTGATCGAGGCCAGCAGCCCGGCCCGATACCCCGACAACTGCACCGCCAGCTCGCCGCTCGAGCGCTGCGCCCCCGTGAGCGCGGCCTGCACCTGCGCGACCGACGGCGGCGTCGCGGGCGCGGCGGCCGAGATGGGCGCGCTGCGCTGACTCGGCACCGTGCCGTCGCCGTAAACGCCCACCACGCGGTCGATTTCGGCCCGCAGCGCGTCGGCGTGCGCGGTGCGCTGGGTGGCGATGACCTGCAGCACCCCCGCGCGATCGGGTGCGACGGCGATGGCGGCGGTCGCCGCGGCCGCGTCCTTGCGCGCCGACTCCTCCTGCGCCAGAAGCGGATCCGGCAGCGCGGGCGCTTCCTCTCGGGTGCACGCGGTCCCGGCCCCGAGCGCGGTCACGACCAGCGCGCCGCCGCCGGCCAATCGCAGGGCGGCCCGGCGATCGAGGGTGGCTGCCGCCCGGCGGTCCAGCGGATATGCGGGTAGGGGCGCGCGTGTGACACCGGCCATAGGGCCGCTCTGACTGCTGGGCACGGGTACATGGTGCCAGTCGTTCCGGCGTGCTCACCGCACCCGGGCCGTCCGATAGGCTGTGATCTCGATCGATATGTCCCCGGCACGGGCGCGTCGCCGCCGCTGTCGCACCCGCGACACGGACACGCCGCGATGCCGGTAGCGCGAACCATGCCGAAGTCGCCACGATCGGCTGGTCCTTTACACTCTTTCCGCGCGTTACGCTAGACCTTCGGTGCGGATATTCAGCGTTTCCGCTCCACTGCCGGACACAACTCAAACCGTCACAACTGAACCAGGAGCCGCCCCACATGCCGATGCCGTCCGAGGAAAGGGTGAGCCAGCTAGTTGCTGAGCTCGTCGAACGCCGAGGATTCGACCTCGAAGGCGTTGCGATTTCGGCTGCCGGTACCGCGCACGCCAAGGTGAAGGTGACGGTGGATCGCGACGATGCCGCGCCCCTGGACGCCGTCGCCGTGCTCAGTTCGGAGATCTCCGAAGCCCTGGACGCCGCCGGTGATTTCGGCGAGACCCCCTACCTGCTGGAGGTCACCACCCCCGGCGTCGAACGACCCCTCACCGAGCTACGGCACTGGCAGCGCGCTCGCGGCCGCAAGGTCAAACTCACCCTGCGCGCCGGTGTGCAATCCCCGGAGGAGAAGGGCAAGGCCCGCTTCGAGGCCCGCGTCGGCGCGGCCTCCGAGACCGAGGTGGCCCTGGTCCTGGGCGGCAAGCGCAAACCGCACCGGGTGAGCGTCCCGCTGGCCGACATCGAATTCGCCGTCGTCCAGGTGGAGTTCGCGCCACCCGGCGCGGCCGAACTGGAACTGGCCGGCGGCGTCGCCCCCGGCCGTCCGCAACCGGGCGCGCAGGCGCACGACCTATCCGGCGACGGTGACGACGCCGAAGACCCGGACGACGCCGAACCCGGCGACGGCTCCGAAGACGAACAAGACGTAGAAGCTGCATCCGATTCACCGACCGAAGGGATCGTGGAATGAACATCGAAATCGAAGCCCTGCGCGCGATAGTCGCCGACAAGGGGATCTCGATGGAGACAGTGATCTCCGCGATCGAGTCCGCGCTGCTGACCGCCTACCGGCACACCGACGGCCACCAGGCCAGCGCCCGCATCGACATCAACCAGAAGACCGGTGTCGTGCGCGTGATGGCCCGCGAGGTCGACGCCGACGGCAACCTCATCTCCGAATGGGACGACACCCCAGAGGGTTTCGGCCGCATCGCCGCGACCACGGCGCGCCAGGTCGTGCTGCAGCGCCTGCGTGACGCCGAGAACGAGAAGTCCTTCGGCGACTTCGCCACGCACGAGGGCGACATCGTCGGCGGTGTCGTGCAGCGCGACGCGCGCATGAACGCGCGCGGCACCATCGTGGTCCGCATCGGCAGCGAGGCGCACGGCGCCGAGGGCGTCATCCCGCCGGCCGAGCAGGTGCCGGGGGAGACCTACGAGCACGGCGACCGCATCAAGTGCTACGTGGTCGGCGTCTCGCGCGGCCCGCGCGGCCCGCAGATCACCCTCTCGCGCACGCACCCGAACCTGGTGCGCCGCCTGTTCGCCCTCGAGGTCCCCGAGATCGCCGACGGTTCGGTGGAGATCACCGCCGTGGCCCGCGAGGCCGGGCATCGCTCCAAGATCGCGGTGCGCTCGACCGTGCAGGGCGTCAACGCCAAGGGCGCGTGCATCGGCCCGATGGGTCAGCGCGTGCGCAACGTCATGAGCGAACTGGCCGGCGAGAAGATCGACATCATCGACTACGCCGAGGATCCGGCGACGTTCGTGGGGAATGCGCTGTCCCCCTCGAAAGTTGTCTCCGTCACCATCGTCGACCCCGACGCGCGTGCGGCGCGGGTCGTGGTGCCCGATTTCCAGCTCTCGCTGGCGATCGGGAAGGAGGGCCAGAACGCCCGCCTCGCGGCCCGGCTCACGGGCTGGCGAATCGACATTCGCAGTGATGCGGCCCCGGATGTGGCCGGCTCGGTGCGCTCGGAGGCGCAGCGATCTTGATCGCGGCGGGGCGCCGATCTTGGTCCCGGTCCGGCTCCCGGCCGGACCGGATCGGAAAAAGAAACAGACCCCACGGATGACATGTTGGTAACTTCCCACGGGGACGGATGCGGAGATCGGGACATGACAGCGGTAGAGTGGACGCAGGCTCAGCGCGAGTCTTCGATTTCCTCCTCGTCCGCACCCGTGCGGACCTGCGTCGGATGTCGCAAACGCGCACTGGCCGCCGATCTGCTGCGAGTCGTGGCAACCGAAACCACGGTTGTTCCCGATCCTCGGCGTAGACTGCCCGGGAGGGGTGCCTGGTTGCACCCCCTTTCGGCTTGTCTGAACAACGCAGTTCGGCGCCGAGCATTCGGCAGAGCACTACGAGTGTCCGGACATCTGGATATCTCAGCCCTGGAGCATTACGTAGAGAACAGGCACGAGCACTCATGAGCACACCGTGAAGCACCAACGATGATCGACCATCGGAAATAATCTGAGGTCGTGCGGGCCCGCCCTTTGCCAAAAGGGTTGCCGCGCTCGACCTCTCAGTGAGGAGAGCAGTGGCAGGCAAGGCCCGCGTGCACGAGTTGGCCAAAGAACTCGGTGTCACGAGCAAGGAACTACTCGCGAAGCTCAAGGAGCAGGGCGAGTTCGTGAAGTCCGCGTCGTCGACGGTGGAGGCCCCCGTCGCACGTCGCCTGCGTGAGTCGCTCGCACCCAAGAGCGCCCCCGCGAACGGCGCCGCCAAGTCGGCCGCCAAGCCCGGCGACGCCCCGCGTCCGTCCGGCCCCAAGCCCGGCGCCACCTCCGGACCCCGTCCCGGCGCCCCCCGTCCGTCCGCACCGGCTCCGGCAGCCCCCGCGCCCGCTCCGGCGGCGCCGAAGGCTCCCGCCGCCGAGCAGGCCGCACCCGCGGCCGCCGCACCGGCTCCGGCCGTGCGCCCGGGCCCGGCCGTCAAGCCGGGTCCCGCCCCCAAGCCCCCCGTGGCTGAAACCGCTTCTCCGGCAGCGGCTTCCGCTTCTCCGGCGCCCGCGCCGCAGCAGCGGCCGACCCCGGGCGCCCCGCGTCCGGCTGCCCCCGCTCCCGCCCCGCGTCCGGCCCAGCAGGCCGGTGGCGCCGCGCCGACCCCGGGCGCTCCGCGTCCGGCCGGCCCGAAGCCCGGTCCCAAGCCGCCGCGCGTGGGCAACAACCCGTTCTCCTCGGCGCCCGAGCGCCCGGCGCCGCGTCCGGCCCCCGGCCAGAACGCCCCGCGTCCGGGTCAGGGCGGTCCGCGCCCGACCCCGGGTCAGGGCGGTCCCCGTCCGGCTCCCGGCCAGGGTGGCCCGCGTCCCGGTGGCGCGCAGGGCGGTCGTCCGGCTCCCGGTCAGGGCGGTCCCCGTCCGGCTCCGGGTCAGGGCGGTCCCCGCCCCGGCGGCCCGCGTCCGAGCCCCGGCTCGATGCCCCCGCGCCCGAACCCGGGTGCCATGCCCTCGCGTGCCGCGCGTCCCGCGCCCGGCGGCGGTCGTCCCGGTGGTCCGGGTCAGGGTGGTCCGCGTCCCGGTGGCGCCGGTCGTCCGGCCGGTGCCGGTGGTCCGTACCGCGGTGGCCAGGGCGGTGCCCCGGGTACCGGTGGCGCTCCCGGCGCCGGTGGTGCGGCGGCGGGTGGTTTCCGCGGTCGTCCCGGTGGCGGCGGTGGCGGCGGTCGTCCCGGTTCCGGTGGCGGTCGCGGCGGTGCCGCGGGTGCCTTCGGTCGTCCCGGTGGCGCGCCCCGCAAGGGCCGTAAGTCGAAGCGGGCGAAGCGCGCCGAGTACGAGAACATGCAGGCCCCCGTGGCCAACGTGCGGCTGCCGCGCGGCAACGGCGAGATCATCCGTCTCGCCCGCGGCGCGTCGCTGTCCGACTTCGCCGACAAGATCGGCGCCAACCCGGCCTCGCTGGTGCAGGCGCTGTTCAACCTCGGCGAGATGGTCACCGCGACCCAGTCCGTGAACGAGGAGACCCTCGAGCTCCTCGGCGGCGAGATGAACTACGTCGTGCACGTGGTCTCGCCCGAGGACGAGGACCGTGAGCTGCTCGCCAACTTCGACCTCACCTACGGCGAGGACGAGGGCGACGAGGACGACCTGCAGATCCGTCCGCCGGTCGTGACCGTCATGGGCCACGTCGACCACGGTAAGACCCGACTGCTGGACACCATCCGCAAGGCGAACGTCCGCGAGGGCGAAGCCGGCGGCATCACCCAGCACATCGGCGCCTACCAGGTGCTCACGCACGTGAACGCCGAAGACCGCCTCATCACCTTCATCGATACCCCCGGTCACGAGGCGTTCACCGCCATGCGTGCCCGTGGTGCGAAGGCCACCGACATCGCGATCCTCGTGGTCGCGGCCGACGACGGCGTCATGCCGCAGACGGTGGAGGCCATCAACCACGCGCAGGCCGCGGACGTGCCGATCGTGGTGGCGGTCAACAAGATCGATAAGGAAGGCGCGAATCCGCAGAAGATTCGCCAGCAGCTGACCGAATACGGTCTGGTCGCCGAGGAATACGGTGGCGAGACCATGTTCGTCGACATCTCGGCCAAGCAGGGCACGAACATCGATTCGCTGCTCGAGGCTGTCGTTCTGACCGCCGACGCTTCGCTGGATCTGCGGGCGAACCCGGACATGGACGCGCAGGGTGTGGCCATCGAAGCCCACCTCGACCGTGGCCGTGGTCCCGTGGCGACCGTGCTCATCCAGCGCGGCACCCTGCGGGTCGGCGACTCGATCGTGGCGGGTGACGCCTACGGTCGCGTCCGCCGCATGGTCGACGAGCACGGCGACGACGTCGAGGCGGCCATGCCGTCGCGGCCGGTCCAGGTCATCGGTTTCACCTCGGTTCCGGGTGCGGGTGACAACCTGCTCGTGGTCGAGGAAGACCGCATCGCCCGGCAGATCGCGGACCGCCGCAACGCTCGCAAGCGCAACGCCCTGGCCGCGCGCAGCCGCAAGCGGATCTCCCTGGAAGATCTGGATGCCGCCCTGAAGGAGACTTCGGAGCTGAACCTGATCCTCAAGGGCGACAACTCCGGTACCGTCGAGGCCCTCGAAGAGGCGCTGCTCGGTATCGATGTCGGCGACGAGGTGCGTCTGCGCGTCATCGACCGCGGCGTCGGTGGCGTCACCGAGACCAACGTCAACCTGGCGTCGGCCTCGAACGCGATCATCATCGGGTTCAACGTGCGTGCCGAGGGCAAGGCGACCGAGCTGGCGAACCGCGAAGGCGTGGACATTCGCTACTACTCGATCATCTACCAGGCGATCGACGAGATCGAGAAGGCCCTCAAGGGTCTGCTCAAGCCGATCTACGAAGAGGTCGAGCTGGGTCGGGCGGAGATCCGCCAGATCTTCCGCTCCTCCAAGTTCGGCAACATCGCCGGTTGCTGGGTCACCTCGGGCTCGGTCAAGCGCAACGCCAAGGCGCGCCTGCTGCGTGACAACATCGTGATCGCCGAGACCGTCACCATCGCCTCGCTGCGTCGTGAGAAGGATGACGCCACCGAGGTTCGTGAAGGCTACGAATGCGGTATGACGTTGACCTACAACGACATTCGCGAGGGTGACATCATCGAGGCCTACGAGCTGCGCGAGAAGCCGCGCGACTGACAGGTATCGACACAGCACACCTGCCGGGTCCGGAGCGATCCGGACCCGGCAGGGCTGTGACCCCCACATACCGGCACGTTCTGCGCACGCCATCCGGGCGCGCCGGTTTTTCGAGAGACAAGTGCGTGCGCATCACATGAACAACGACTTGTTCGTAGGGGCGCTCGAGTTCGACATCCTGCTCGGCGATGTGCATTCGCTGAAGCAGAAGCGCTCCGTCATCCGCCCGGTCCTGGCCGAACTGCAGAAGTTCGGCGTGAGTGCCGTCGAAGGCGGAGATCACGATCTACACCGGCGTTCACTGCTGGGCGTGGCGATGGTCAGTGCGGGAATGGACCATCTCAGCCAGGTGCTGGACAGGTGTGAACGGCATGTCGCGGGACGGCCGGAGTTACAGTTGCTGGCGGTACGCCGCCGCGTCTTCGGACCCGAAGACTGAACCAATCCCTGTGAGGAGGGCATGACCATGGTGGATCAGGCCAGGGCACGCCGACTCGCCAAGCGGATCTCCACGATCGTGGCCACGGCCATCGAATACGAGATCAAGGATCCGCGGCTGCGTTTCGTCACCATCACCGACACCAAGATGACCGGTGATCTGCGAGAAGCCACGATTTACTACACGGTGATGGGGGAAACCCTGGACGCCGAACCCGATTACACCGAGGCCGCGGCCGGGCTGGAGAAGGCCAAGGGCATTCTCCGTTCCAAGGTCGGCGCGGCGACCGGGGTGAAGTTCACCCCGATCCTCGGTTTCAAGCTCGACACCGTGCCGACCGCCGCCAAGGAGATGGAGGAGCTGCTGGCCCGCGCCCGCGCCGCCGACGCTCGGGTGGCCCAGGTCGCGGTGAACGCGAATTACGCCGGTGACGTCGACCCGTACAAGGTCGCCGACGACGCCGACGACGAAGACTGACCTGCGCTCGCGCGCAGTGGGAGGAGACCGCCGGTGATGGAACCGGTCGATCTGTCCGCGGCGGTGTCGATTCTCGACACCGCCGTTTCGGTCACGGTGCTGTGTCACGTCCAGCCCGATGCCGACACCATCGGCAGCGGCCTGGCCCTGGCGCAGGTGCTGCGCCGGCGTGGCGTGCCCGTGCAGGTCTCGTTCGCCGAGCCCGCCGAACTACCGGTGTCCATGCGCTCGATGCCCGGGACCGACCTGCTCGTCCCGGCCGACAAGGTCGCGCGCGAGGTCGACGTGCTGGTCGCGGTGGACTGCGGCAGCGCTGGCCGGCTCGGGTCGCTCCGGGACCGGCTCGACGGCGCGCGCGTCTCGCTGGTGCTCGATCATCATCGATCCAATACCCGGTTCGGCTCGGTCAACGTCATCGACGAGGCCGCCGAGTCGACCGCGGGACTGGTCGCCCGCGTCCTGGACGCGTGGGGCGAACCGATCGATCGCGATGTGGCGCACTGCCTCTACGCCGGTCTGGTCACCGACACCGGCTCGTTCAAATGGGCCCGCCCCGGATCGCACGCGCTGGCCGAACGGTTGCTCGCCACCGGTATCGACGGCCCCGGCATCACCCGCATCCTGATGGACACCCACCCGTTCGCGTGGCTGCCCATGCTGTCGCGGGTGCTGGCGACCGCCCAGCTGGATCGCGACGCCGCCCACGGCGCGGGCCTGGTCTACGTTTTCGTCCGCCGGGCCGACACCGGCGGCGTGCGCTCGGAGGAGGTCGAGAGCGTGGTCGACCTGGTCCGCACCACATCCGAGGCCCAGGTGGCGGCGGTCTTCAAGGAGGCCAGGAGTTCGGCCGAGCACTGGACGGTGTCCCTGCGCTCCCACGAGGGCCCGGACGGTTCCCCCGGCGTGGACGTCTCGAGGGTCGCCACCGTTCTCGGCGGCGGCGGACACCGCTATGCCGCAGGCTATTCCGCCACCGGCACGCCCGAAGAGCTGGTGGACCGCCTCCGCACCGAGCTCGCCCGCGACTGACCGGCGCCCCCGCACGCGACCGGCCCTGCGCGCGCCGGAATGTCGAGCCGCTGGCAACGCATCAGCTGGTCGCGCGCCGGGCGGCTGATCGCCGGGCGCGATGGGGCCCGCGATACGCCGGACGTGAGCTCGATTGGCACGGAACCCTTGAACTCGAAACCCTTGAACTCGAACACCTTTGGCGATGGCGCGCGGGCATCGTCGAACAACTCCCCGCCGTTCTAGTGCTGCACGGGCCGGGTGCGCTATGCGGTGGATTCACGCCCCGCAGCACTGGTCCCGCGATGTCGGCGAGTGTCGAGCGGCCCAGGGTGATCGGTGCGGAATCGCTGCGGTCGAACAACTTTGGTGCTGGTATCCGCCGGGTTCCAGCAGCGGACCGGCCTGGATGACACGGCGAGGAACCTGGCTGGTGTCGTAGTGGATCAAGGCTGCACTGGATCCGGGGTGATGATGTGGAACCTCTGCACCTTTGGGCGACGGTGTGCCCGCAGGCTCTCCACTGTGTTCTGGACGTTGCGGCTACGGGCCGGATAGAGGGCCGTCGGCGGTGGACTCGGGTCGGGTTGGGGGACGGTGGCCGGGGCGTCGGCGGGTTCTGGCGGCGGGGGTGGTTTGGCGCGTGGTGTCCTTGACAGGGTGGGGGCGGGCGGCCACCGTGAGTGGTGTTACGCGTTGCTAAGTTAATGGGGCGAGGCGGTGGATCTTCGGCCGGTTGCCGGGGTCCCGTGGGCCCGGGCCAGGGAGGTCTGTCATGGAGCTGGACATCAAGAAGGCTCGGCGTGAACGGCGGATCGCGGACGCCTTGCACGATCCGCAGGTGCGGGCGACCTTGGGGGAGCCGGGGATCGTGGCTCGGCTGCGGGAACCGGGGCTCGAGCTCGGGGCGATCGTGGACACGGTGCTGAGCGGGTACGCGGACCGGATCGCGCTCGGGGAGCGGGCCTTCGACACGGGCGCCGACGGCGACGGGGCGCGGGGATTACTGCCGGAATTCCGGACCATCACCTACGGGGAACTCGGTGCGCGCGTGCGGGCCCTCGCGGCGGCGTGGGCGCGGTCGGGAGCGGTCGGGACGGGTGACTTCGTGTGCACGCTGGGCTTTTCCAGTGCGGACTATGTGACGATCGACCTGGCGTGTGTCCGGCTCGGGGCGGTGGCCGTGCCCCTGCAGGCCGGTGCGCCTGCGGCACAGTGGATGTCGATCCTGGACGAGACGCGGCCGCGGGTGCTGGCCGTCAGCGTGGACGCGCTGGACGCGGCGGTGACGGCCGTGGCGGCAGGGGTAGCGCCGGGGCGGCTGCTGGTGTTCGATCAGGCGCCGGGGGACCGAACCCACCGTGCCGCTGTCGATTCCGCGCGCAAACGGCTCGCGGACGCGGGCATCGATATCGCGGTGGACCTCCTCGGTGAGGTCGTCGAGCACGGCCGGGGCCTGCCCGATGCCCCGGCTCCCGACTTCGGGGACGAGGATCCGCTGTCGCTGCTGATCTACACCTCGGGCAGCACCGGAACGCCCAAGGGCGCCATGTACACCCGGCGACTGGTGGCGGCGTTCTGGGCGGCGTACGAGCTGCGGGTGCCCGCTATCACGCTCAACTACATGCCGCTGTCGCACGTGGCGGGCAGGCTCACCCTGTACGGGACGCTCGCACGCGGCGGCGCCGCGTATTTCACCGCGCGCCCGGACATGTCGAGCCTGTTCGAGGACTACGCGCTGGTGCGGCCCACCGAGCTGGTGTTCGTGCCGCGCGTGTGCGAGATGGTGCACCAGCGGCGGCTCGACGCGATCGAACAGCGGGTACTGGCCGGCGCCGATCGGGCGGACGCGGTCGAAGCGGTGGAAGCCGAACTGCGCGAACAGGTTTTCGGCGGCCGCTACCTCACCGCGCTGAGCGCGAGCGCGCCCCTGTCGGCCGAGTTGAAGGCCGTGCTCGAATCCGCGCTCGAGGTGCAGGTGCACGATGGGTACGGCTCGACCGAGGCCGGCGGCGGGGTGCTCATGGACAACCGCATCAGGCGCCCACCGGTGCTGGACTACAAGCTCGTCGACGTGCCCGAACTGGGCTACTTCGGCACCGACACCCCGCATCCGCGCGGTGAGCTGCTCATCAAGACAACGACGATGTTCCCCGGGTACTACCGGCGGCCCGAGATCACGGCGCAGATGTTCGACGACGAGGGGTTCTATCGGACCGGCGACGTGGTGGCCGAGCTGGAACCCGATCACCTGGTGTACGTCGATCGGCGCAACAACGTGCTGAAGCTGTCCCAGGGCGAGTTCGTGACGGTGGCGACCGTGGAGGCCGCGCTGGGCGCGAGCGAGCTGATCCGGCAGATCTTCGTGTACGGCAACGGCGAACGGTCCTACCTGCTGGCGGTGGTCGTGCCGACCCCGGCCGCCGCCGCGCTCGACCCGGCGGAACTGCGTGCGTCGCTGGCGGATTCACTGCGCCGCTGCGCCGCCCGCGCGGAGCTGGAACCCTACGAGATCCCGCGTGAGTTCCTGGTCGAGACCGAGCCGTTCACCCAGGAGAACGGCCTGCTGTCCGGCATCGGGAAACTGTTGCGGCCCAGGCTGACCGATCGCTACGGCGACCGGCTCGAAGAGCTGTACTCGGAGCTGGCGCGCCGGCGCGACGACGAACTGCTCGCCCTGCGTCGCACGGTCACCGACCGGCCCGTGCCCGAGACGGTCCGGCGGGCCGCCGCGGTCGTACTCGGGTCCGCCGCCGACGAGCTGCGGGCGGACGCGCGTTTCACCGATCTCGGCGGTGATTCGCTGTCCGCGCTGTCGTATTCGTCGCTGCTGGGCGAGCTGTTCGGCGTCGAGGTTCCGGTGTCGCTGATCGTCGGTCCCACCGCCGATCTCGCCGCGATCGCCCGGTTCGTCACCGCCGCAAGGGATTCGGGTGATGTCCGCCCCACCGTCGCGACCGTGCACGGCCCGGGCGGCGCCATCCGCGCCGCCGATCTCACCCTCGGTACCTTCATCGACGCGGACACCCTGCGCGCCGCGCCATCGTGTCCGGCGGTCCCGCCGGGGCCCGCGCGCACGGTGCTGCTGACCGGAGCCAACGGGTACCTGGGCCGCTTCCTGCTGCTGGAATGGCTGGATCGACTGCGGGATTCGGCGGGCACGCTGATCTGCGTGGTGCGCGGCACGGACGACGCGGCGGCCCGCGCGCGCCTGGACGCGGTGTTCACCGCCGGCGACCCCGGGCTCGCCGCGACCTACCGGGAACTGGCGGCGGGCCGGCTACGGGTGCTCGCCGGGGATGTCGGCGCACCGAATCTCGGCCTGTCCGATGCGGACTGGCGCGGACTGGCCGCCGAGGTGGACCTCATCGTGCACTCCGCCGCGCTGGTTAATCACGTCCTGCCCTACGACCAGCTCTTCGGCCCGAATGTGCTGGGCACGGCCGAGATCGTCCGGCTCGCCCTCACCACGCGGCTGACCCCGGTCACCTACCTCTCCACCGTCGCCGTCGGCGCGGGCGTCGATCCCGCGCGCTTCACCGAGGACGCCGACATCCGCGAGATCAGCGCCGTGCGGGCGCTGGACGACGGCTACGCCAACGGCTACGGCAACAGCAAATGGGCGGGCGAGGTCCTGCTGCGCGCAGCGCACGACCTGTGCGGGCTGCCCGTGGCGGTCTTCCGCTCGGACATGATCCTGGCCCACTCCACCTATCCCGGTCAGCTGAACCTGCCCGACATGTTCACCCGCCTGCTGCTGAGCATCCTGGCCACCGGCATCGCGCCGAAGTCCTTCTACCGCACCGATACCGGGGGCGTTCGCCCCCACTACGCCGGTCTCCCGGCGGACTTCACCGCGGCGGCGGTCACGGCCCTGGGCCCCCGCCCGGAGGCCGGCTTCGCCACCTACGACGTCCTGAACCCCCACGATGACGGCATCGCCCTGGACGAGTTCGTGACCTGGCTGATCGAGTCCGGCGAGCGCGTCGAGCGCATCGACGACTACCGCGAGTGGCTGACCCGCTTCGAGGCGGCCCTGCGCGCCCTCCCCGATCGTCTGCGCCGCCATTCGGTGCTGCCGCTCCTGCACGCCTACCGCCATCAGGCCCCGCCCGTCGACCTGACCGGCACCGCCGTTCGCTTCCGCGCCGCGGTCCGCGCAGCCCATCTGACCCCGGACTCCGACATCCCGCACCTGACCCCCGCGTTGATCGCCAAGTACGCCGCCGACCTGCGCGCGGTGGGCCTGCTGGAGTAGCCCCGAATGAGCTGAACCGCCCGAGGTGACCGTAGACCGTCCTCCGCACCTGCCCTGAGCCTCCCGAGTCGCAATTCGGGGCGACCCCCGTATGTTTGCTGAACGGATGCTAGCGTGGGTTGCGTCTAGAACTCTTCGAAGCTCACAGCCACGGATCTCTGACTCGAAGGAGCAACGACATGCTCGCAGGATTCTGCCGCGCGGCGGTGGTCGCCGCCATGGCGGTCCCGCTCGTCGCCCTCGCGACACCCACCGCTTTCGCCGATCAGCCCGAAACGTCCGCGGCCGATCAATCCGCCGGTTCGAGGACGGACCTGCCGCTGCGCACCAATGCGGACGCCCCCTACATCTGGATCAACATCTGCGTCCACATCCCGACCCCGGGATCCGCCACCCTGGACTGGTGCTGGGGCTTCTGAGACACGAATCGTGCTCGGCCTCTGACGAATTCGACCTCGGAACACCCCACATCGACGTTGGCGAAAGGAGCATGGCATGAGGTACCCCGTACGCGTCGCCATCGGCGCCGCGCTCGCCACGGGCACACTGCTCTCGGGCGGAGTGGGTCACGCCCAGCCCGAGGACCAGCCCGCCCCCCAGTGCACGGTGCCCGACCAGGCGACCGGCAAGTTCCTGATCCTGCGCGGCACCGCGCCGTCGGTGCCGATGGTGCCGGGCGGCGACTACTCCATGGTGGTGGCCCGTTTCCCGACCCCTGACACGATGCAGTACATGGTGGTCGGCACCGGGATGTGGCACGACGGCACCTACAGCTACACGGTGCCCGAGCCCGGCCACGCGGTCATCGACGCCACCCAGGCGAATGCCGGCCAGCCGATCGCCTATTCGCTGTCGCTGCGGTGCACCGACAACATGTCGGGCAACTTCACGGTCGGCGACTCGGAGCCTGTCCCGGGCCGCGAAGCGACCTACCTGTTCCAGAACATGCGGCCCTGATGCTCACCGCCGGCGGCGGCGCGGCCGCCGTCGGCGCTCGAGTTGGCGTCCCGAGCCGGGTCGTCGGGCAGTTCGACGGTTGTGAGACGGAGCCTGGGTTCCGGGCTCGAGCGGCCTGAATGTTCCGGACCTATGAGCCCTGATTCGCGTCGGTGGCTCGAAGTGGTCGGCGCTGGACTCCGAAGCCCGTGCGCAGCACCGGATCCACACCTGCTGCGACGCGGCCGCCCCGATGCGTTTCAACTCGACCGGGGAGCAGCGGATGCGCTCATGGTGCTCCGTCCCTGTCCCGGACCGATCGACCTCGCGATCACACGAGCGGAAGTGGCCGCCGGGATGCTGATCGGTTGCAGTGTCGGGGCTTTCGGGTCGGTCTGTGCGTGTCGGTCACGGCTGGTGCGTGCTGGTGGCTTCGCGCAGTGGCCCTCCGCGCGACGTGGTTGCGATGGAAACGGGGACGCGACGGCATCTCGGTGTGGGCGGGCGGTGCGGGGCGGACGCGTGGGGGTGCGAAGTTTACGGAGGGCGCGGGGACTCCGGGCGGGTGTGCGATGGTGGGGTCATGCGGGAGGACGAGGGCGGTCGATCGGTGGCGGAGCGGGGGGAGGAGGCCGCGCACGCGGGGCCCCGGCGGATCCTGGGGATCGCGGTGCCGACGCTGGGGGTGTTGGTCGCCGAGCCGATCTACCTGCTGTTCGACATGGCGGTGGTGGGGCGGCTGGGGGCGCTGGCGCTGGCGGGGCTGGCGGTGGGGGGATTGATTCTGGCGCAGGTCAGTTCGCAGTTGACGTTTCTGAGTTACGGGACGACCGCGCGGGCGGCGCGCCGGCACGGGGCGGGGGACGAGCGCGGGGCGATGGGGGAGGGGGTGCAGGCCAGCTGGATCGCGGTGGGGGTCGGGCTCGCCATCGTGGTCGTGCTGCAGGGGTTCGCGGGGCCGGTTACGCGGGCCATCTCGGGCGGGGGTGACATCGCGGGGGAGGCGCTGCCGTGGTTGCGGATCGCGCTGTTCGGGGTGCCGCCGATCCTGCTGTCCATGGCAGGCAACGGGTGGATGCGCGGGGTGCAGGAGACCCGGCGGCCGCTGCTGTACGTGGTTGCGGGACTGGGACTTTCGGGGGTGCTGTGCCCGGTGCTGGTGCACGGGCTGCTGGGCGCGCCGCGGCTGGAACTGGCGGGGTCGGCGGTGGCCAACGTGATCGGCCAGACGGTCACCGCGCTGCTGTTCGTGGCGGCGCTGGTGCGCACCCGGGTGCCCCTGGCCCCGCGCATCGAGATCATGAAGGCGCAACTGGTGCTCGGCCGCGACCTGATCGCACGCAGCCTGGCCTTCCAGGCGTGCTTCATCTCCGCCGCCGCCGTGGCCGCCCGGTTCGGGGCGGCGTCGGTCGCCGCCCACCAGCTGGTGCTCCAGCTCTGGAACTTCCTGGCCCTGACCCTGGATTCGCTCGCCATCGCCGCCCAGACCCTGGTCGGCGCGGCGCTCGGCGCCGGGAACGTCCGGGGCGCACAGGGTTTGGCGCGCCGGATCACCGCCTGGTCGACCGCGTTCGCGGCCGTCCTCGCCCTGATCTTCGCCGCCGGCTACTCGGTCATCCCGCGCCTGTTCACCGACGACCCCTCGGTCCTGGAGCGCACCCACGTGGCCTGGTGGTTCTTCGTCGGCATCATTCCCCTCGCGGGCGTGGTCTTCGCCCTCGACGGCGTCCTCCTCGGCGCGGGCGACGCCGCGTTCCTGCGCAACGCCACCCTCGGCGCGGCCCTGCTCGGCTTCCTCCCACCCATCTGGCTGTCCCTCGCCAACGACTGGGGCATCGCCGGAATCTGGTCCGGCCTGGTCATTTTCATGCTCCTACGCCTGGCCGCGGTCTCCTGGCGCGCACTCTCCGGCCGCTGGGCCCGCGCGGGCGCGGAGGTCCCCCGCACCCTGGCCTGACAGCGGCGGGCGATCGCGACCCGGCACCGCCGCTGTGGTTGCCGAAACGACCGCCGCCGATGTGCGCGTTCAGTCGTTCTCGGCCGCCCGCGCCGCGAGATTGGCCGCTACCTCGGCCTGCCAGTTCTCGTTGGCGTGCGTGGTGTCGACCTCGAACTCGAAGCGCGCCGTCATATCCGGGGTGATGTCGGCGACGTCCACGTAGAACTGTTCGTACCAGCGGCGATGCTGGTACACGGGGCCGTCCTCCTGGGTCAGCAGGGGATTGTCGATGCGGGTCTTGTGTTTCCAGATCTCCACGTCCTGCAGGAAGCCCACGCCGAAGCTCTTGCCGAAGGCCTTGGCGAGCTTCTGCGACTTCTCCGGCGGCAGGCCCTCGATGCGCTGCACGCTCACACCCCACTGCAGCATGAACGAATCGTGGGTGACCGGATAGTGGCAGTTGATCAGCGCCACCTCCACGGTGTTCTCGCCGAAGTCGTTGTGCAGATAGTTGATCATGTACGACGGCCCGAAATACGAGGCCTCCGAACGCAGCAACTGCATCTCGGTCGAGTAATTCGAGGACGTGTGCACATCCGGGCGGCCCTTGGAATGCAGGAACTGGGTCGCCACGTGTCCTTCGAACACATTCTTGAAGAACACCGGGTACGCGTAGTGGATATAGAAGAAGTGCGCCATATCCACGTTGTTGTCGATGATTTCGCGGCAGTGCGCGCCCTCGATGAGCAGTGAGTTCCAGTCCCAGTCGCTCCACTGTTCGGTGCCCATGCCCTCGATGTGCGGGATGGCGACCTCCGGCGGCGGCTTGTTGCCCTCCGGATCGTTCCAGACGAAGAACTGCCCGTTCTCCTCGCAGGTGATCCAGGACCTGGTCCGGGCCAGCGGCGGCACCCGGCGCGCGTAGGGGATCGCGTCGCATTTGCCGTCCCCGCGCCAGCGCCAATCGTGGAACGGGCACGCGATGTTGTCGCCCTTCACGCTGCCGTAGGCGAGGTCCGCTCCCATATGACGGCAGTAACCGTCGAGCGCGTTGAGTTTCCCGGTGCTGTCGGCCCAGATGACGAGCTTGGTGCCGAAGGCGTTGACGGAGTGCGGTTCCCCGTCGCGGAAACTCTCCGCCAACCCCAGGCAGTGCCAGCCGCGTGCGAAACGCGTCATCGGCTTGCCGACATCAATGGTCCGAACGTGCGCGGAGCCTGTCATTCCCCGAGATTAAGCATGTTCGCTTAAATAGACAAGGGGTGATGTCGGCCCCGTGCCGATCAGGCCGCGGGCTCGGTGAACCGGCGGACAACGACTTTCGCGGTCCGCAGCAGTCGCTCGGCCACGGCCAGCCCGGGTTCGATGACCGCGGCCACGGTCCGGTCCTCGGTCGCCGTCACGGCCGCGGTCACGTCCATCGCCTCCATGGTCAGCGCGTCGAAGGCGGTGCCGGGGGCCGGTTCCACGATGCGCCCGCCGCGACCGGCGACCAGGCGCTCCACCCGCGCGGCGAAGGCGTCGAAGGCCGCGCGCTCGGTGTCGGACTGCGCGGTGGCCGCGCAGGTGCGGGCATCGCCGTGCAGGGCGAACAGTTCCACCAGCAGCGGCACGTCCGCCCCGGCCCGCTCCCGCTGAGCGCGCGCCTTGGCGTCGTCGGCCAGGCGCTCGATGGTCCCGGCCTGCCGGGCGATCACCCGGGCGAGATCCTCGACGCGCTCGTTGATGCTCGCCACCGCGGGCTCGATCCCGGGAGTCGCGGGCAGTGCGATATCGGCCGGCTGCTGCACGGGAAACTGATCGGTGGTGGGTTCGCTTGCGCTATCGGAATTCCCGGTCACGGCGGCGGGTTCGGTCATGCTCGAAACCTTAATCCCGGGTGTCGGCGGTGGCTGCTACGATCGCCGCCATGGGGGTCTTCGGTATTGACCTGGGCACAACGAATTCGGCTATCGCGCGGATCGACGCTGACGGCCGTCCTGATGTCCTGATCGGCATGAACGGGGAGCCAACGGTTCCCTCGGTGGTCTTGTTCGCCTCCGCGAACGATCATGTGGTGGGCGAGGGCGCGCGGCGCCAGGCTCGCCTCGATCCCGAGCACGTCTGCGCGCTGGTCAAACGGCGCATGGGCGACGCGGATTGGCGTTTCGTGGCACACGGGCAGACCTGGTCCGCGCCCGCGGTGTCCTCCCTGATCCTCAAGAGCCTGGCCGCCGACGCCGAATTCGGCGGCGGCGAGACCGTCTCGCGCGTGGTCATCACCGTGCCCGCCTACTTCGGCGACGAGGAGCGGCGCGCCACCATCCAGGCCGGCACCTATGCCGGATTCGACGTGGCGGGCGTGCTGTCCGAACCCATCGCCGCGGCCCTGTCCTACGGTTTCGGCCGCCTCGACGGCAGCATCGACATCGGCAAGGGCGGCCCGCGCGAGACCGTCATGGTCTACGACCTGGGCGGCGGCACCTTCGATGCCACCGTCATCGAACTGTCCGACCGCCGCATCTCGGTGCTGTCGGTCGAGGGCGACCACCAGCTCGGCGGCGCCGACTGGGACGAGCGCATCGCCCTGCACCTGTCCCAGCAGTTCTGCGCCGCCAACCCCGACGCCGAGGATCCGCTCGACGATTCGGCCGGTTCGCAGATGCTGGTGCTGGCCGCCGAGCGCGCGAAGATGGAACTCACCGACGCCGAGAGCACCGAGGTCGTGGTGGCGCACGACGGCGTCCGCGCCGTCATCACCCTGACCCGTGCCGAGCTCGAGGCGATGACGGCCTCGCTCATGCGGCGCACCGTCGACCTCACCCGGGCGTGCCTGGCCGCGGCCGGGCAGCGCGGGGTCCACAAGGTCGACAGACTGCTGCTGGTCGGCGGATCCTCGCGCATGCCCATGGTGGCGCGTGAACTGCAGCGCGAACTCGGCCTCGTCGGCGAGCTGCGCGATCCGGATCTCTCGGTGGCCCGCGGCGCGGCGCTGTACGGGGAGAAGCTGGAGATGGAACGGCTCGTCCTGGCCGATCTGGTGACCCGCGGCCGCCTGCGCGACGGCTCGGAACTGCGTGAGGCCGATCCCCGGGAACTGGAGCAGTCCGTGGCGCGGGTCGCGGCCTCGTTCGGGCAGCCGGTGGCCCTGGTGCGGCGCATGCTCGAGATCCAGGTCGACACCGTGGTCTCGCGCGGGTTCGGCGTGCTGGCCCTCGACCCGTACAACGGGCTGGCCGCGAGCTGGCTGGTGCATCGCAATCAGACGCTGCCCATCAAGGTGCGGCGTTCGTACGGCACCGTGCGCACCGATCAGGACCAGATCGAGCTGACCATCGTCGAACAGCAGGGGCAGGCCGCCTCGACCCGCCCCGAGGATTCGAAGATCCTGGTGGAGGGCAAGATTCGCGATATCCCGCCCGGGTACGAGGCGGGCAGCGAAGTGCGGGTCACCTTCGAGATGGGTTTCGACGGCGTTCTGCACGTGACCGCGTACCACGTGGACGCCAAGATGCCGCTGGTGCTCTCGGTGCAGACCGGGGCCACGCTGTCCCAGGCCGACGTCGCACGGGAACTGGATCAGCTGCAGCGCACCCGCCGCCGGGCCGTCTGAACGACGAACCATGCACGCCTTCGACCCGAACGACTATCGCAAGCGAGTGCTGGCCGCGGTGGAACGCCGCGGCGGCATCGACTCCTCGGATCCCTTCGAGCTGTACGACATTCCGCTCGAGGAGGCCGAACAGCTCACCGACGCGCAGGTCGGCGCGCGCCTGGACGAGGTGTGGGCCTTCTGGCAGAAGCAGCGCGACCATCCCAAGTACCGGGTGCTGGTCGGGTTGCTGGTCGACGGGCACGAGGAGCGTTCCTATCCGCTGCTGAGCGCGGCCTCGCGGCGCGTGGAGGCCGAGCAGGTGCGGCGCACCCGCGACCGGCGCGACACCGAGCGCTACGAGATGCTCGACAGCGCCATCGAACGACTCGTGCAGCGGCACGGCGGAATTCCGGTCGGCAAGATCGCCGGGCTGGAGGATCTCGGCAAACTCGGCGGGCTGGACCCGAAGGAGATCGAGGCGCGCCTGCGCAGACACCGCCGGATCGAGGACGCCGCCGCGCCCGCCCCGGCCGCGCGCACCAGCGAGATCAGTGCCCAACGGCGGCAACAGATTCGCAAGCTCCTGGCCGAATACGAGCGGCTGCTGCCGGGTGATCCGGTGCCGACGCTGCTGGTGCTGCTGCGCCTGGATTTCACCAAGGCGCACGAGACCGGCGAGATCCGCCTGCGCGCCGAGGCGTTGCGCAGCCGCACCCGGGAACTTCCGCCCGGGCGTATTCGCGTGGTGCTCGACGAACTGCTGGTGCACATCAGCGATGTGCTCGAGGCGGGCGGCGCCATCGTCGACGACTATCTGGCCGCGATCGTCGAGGACGTGACCGAGGCGCTGCGCCCGCAGGTGCGGGCGGCGGTGCTGGTCGAAGACCATTTGGTGGCGGGCGATTTCGAGTACCTGGTGGGTGAGGCCATCACCGCCGGGCTGGACCGCGTCGCCGCCGAGAAGGTGATCATCGGTCTGGCGACCGAGCTCGGGACGACCGTGGAGGGTCGCGAGCGGGGCGTGGATTCGATTCCGGGACACCGGGGTTCGAGCTCCGCCTCCGGATTCTCCGCCGGCACGGGCGCCGGTTCCGGGCGCTACGCCCACCCCGGGCGCGGCACGGGTTCGGCGTCGCGCACCCCGATCACCCCCGCCGGCGGCAGAACGCCCACCGGCCCGCCCGTCCGCGCCTGGGAGGAGCCGCTCAAGGCCGCCCGCGCGGCCCTGCGCGCGGGCCGCCCGTACGAGGCGTCGCAGCGGGTGGACGAGGCCAAGCTGGCGGTCGGCGGTGACAGCGCCGGGAACACCGCGGTGCGCCCCGTCGCCGAGGAGGTCGACCGCATCCTGGCCGAGGCCGCCCTGCGCTGGCGCTCGGCCGCCTCCGGCTGCGGTGGCAGACGCTACGTCGACGCCCTCGAACACCTCGAGTACCTGACCCGCTCGGCCTCGGACGTGCCCAACCCGGACGGCCGCGGCCCCCGGCTCGAGCAGCTGCTCGCCCAGGCGCGCAACGCGATGGCCGAGGCCGACCGGCTGTTCGCCGCGGCTCCCGCCGCGCCCGCCGCCGCCCGCGTACGCGCCCTGCTGTCGGTGCTGGACCTGTGCGCCGATCACACCGGCGCGACCGCGGCCCTGGCCGAGTTGCCGGTCGATGCCCCCGGCCGCGTGTCCGCGACCCGCAAGCCCGACGGCACCGTCGAGATCGCGTGGTCGCCCTCGGTGACCGAACAGGTCGAATACCGGGTCACCCGTTTGCAATCCGACGGTTCCTGGCGCGTGGTGGGCCGCACGCGCGGCACCGCGCTGGAGGACGGTGGCGCGGGCACCGGTCCGGTGCCCGTCTACGGGGTGGTGGCCTCGATCTCCGGGCGCGCGTCGGAGATGAGCCGCTCCGACGGCCCGGCCGTCGAGCCGAACCGGTCGTCCACGACGGGATCGCACGCCTCGAACTCCGCTCGCGCCGACGCCGCGCCGACCCCGGCGAACGCGTCGTCCTCCGCGGCGACGGCCACGCACCCCGGCCCGTCGCCCGCCGCCTCCCGGACGGGCGGGTTCGGCGCCGGTCCGCACGGTTCGCCCACCGCATCCCCGCCCTCGGACACCCCGAGCGGCATGCCCGCCGTGCGCGGCCTGACCGCGAACGCGGGCCTGCTGACCTTCGAATGGCCCGCGGGCGTCACCGAGGTCATGGTGGTGGCCCGCGCCGACGCGCCGCCCACCGACCCCGACGATCCGGCCGCCGCGCGCAAGTGGAAGGTCACCAACACCCGCTACCAGATCGACGGCGGCGCGAAGCTCCCCGCCGACGTCCCCCGCCCCTGCCACGTCGCCGTGGCCTCCTGCCGCCGCGAAGCGACCGGAACCCTCACCGTGGCAGCCGGGTTCGCCCCCGCCGCGCGCCTCCACGTCACCGGCTGAGGCGCGCCGGATCCGGGCGATCTTCGTGCGGGACGCTCCCTGCCCGCGAGTGCGCGGCGGGGGCGTGGGAATCTGTTCTGGATCGGTGCTGTTGCTGCGAGGACCGTTCGTGAACAGGAAGGCGGAGCTGGGTGATTCCGAAACTGGTTGCGGTGAGCGACATCCATGTCGGTCATCAGGGCAACAAGCCGGTGGTCGAGGGTATTCGCGCGGACTCACCCGAGGATTGGCTGATCCTCGCGGGGGACGTGGGGGAGAAGACCGACGACTTCCGGTGGGCCCTGGAAACGCTGCGCCGGCAGTTCGCCAAGGTCATCTGGGTGCCGGGTAACCACGAATTGTGGACCACCGCAAAGGATCCCGTGCAGATGCACGGCGCGGGGCGATACGACTACCTGGTCTCGATCTGCCGCGACGTGGACGTGCTGACCCCCGAGGACCCGTTCCCGGTGTGGACCGGCGCGGGCGCCGAGGAGTTCGGCGGCGCGGTCACGCTGGTGCCGATGTTCCTGCTCTACGACTACTCGTGGCTGCCCGAGGGCACCGTCACCAAGGCCGCCGGCCTGGCGCTGGCGCGCGAGCGCAACGTGGTGGCGACCGACGAGTTCCTGCTCTCGCCCGAGCCGTACCTGACCCGCGACGCCTGGTGTCACGCGCGGGTGCAGTACACCAAGCGCCGCCTGGACGCGCTGCCCGCCGACACCCCGGTGGTCCTGATCAACCACTTCCCGCTGCTGCGCGAACCCACCGACATGCTCTGGTACCCGGAGTTCGCCCTGTGGTGCGGCACCGACCTCACCGCCGACTGGCACACCAGCTACAACGTGGTCTGCTCGATCTACGGCCACCTGCACATCCCGCGCACCACCTACTACGACGGCGTCCGCCACGAAGAGGTCTCCCTCGGCTACCCCCGCGAGTGGCAGCGCCGCGGCCTCCCCGAGCAGCTCCTGCGCCAGATCCTGCCCGTCCCCGACTACGGCGACACCCTCAACGAGTGGGGCGGCCACTTCAAGATCACCCCCGAGATGGCCGAGGCCGCAGCCAAGATGCGCGAACAGGCCCAGCGCCGCCGCGGGCTCTGACACCCGACCGCCGTGCGCCGGGCGGCCGCCCGATGTCCGCGCCGCCTTCGTGCCGACAGCGGGCGGCCGGCAAGGAGGACTTGATCCGACCACGTCCGGGGCCGCATGACGTTCGCGCGCGTGCCGCCGCCAACCGTGCCGGACGCCCCGCGTGAACGCGGACCCACGCGCGCACCCGCGCACCGAGTACGCGCGGTGTGGCCGACAGGGCAGGATCGGGATTGGCAGAGCAGCTGACTCTTGATCAGCGGGCTGGTCGGACCCGGCCGCGGTGGGGCAAGGGGCTGCCGCACAGCCGGTTTCGCGGACCGGCTGTGCGATCGAGTGCCGGCCGCCGCCGGGCGTGATCGCAGCTCGGGTCGGCGATCGCCGAGGCCCCACGATTCGGGGGTGTTGCGGTGGTGTTGCCATCCGGTGCGGGGTCGTGCGCGGGCCCTGTTCAGCGGTGATGATGGGGGAATGCGGGATGTGCTCGAGGAACTGATCGACCGGGTCCGGGGTGGGCCGGTGGTCCTCGCGCGGGTCGTCGGGGTGACCGGGGCCGGGCCGCGGGCGGTGGGGGCGAGCATGGTCGTCACCGGGGACGGGGAGGTCATCGGGTCGCTGTCGGGCGGGTGCGTGGAGGCCGCGGTCGTCGAGTCGGCCGCCATGGTGCTGCGCGACGGGGTGGCGGTGCTCGAACGGTTCGGGATCGCCGACCCGGACGGGATGGCGATCGGGCTGACCTGCGGCGGGGAGATGGAGGTCTTCCTCGAGCGGGTCGACGAACATCGGCTCGCGCTGCTCGAGACGCTGGCCCGGGAGATCGAGGCGTGCCGCCCGGTAGCGGTCCTGACTTCGCTTGCGGGCGAACCGGAATGGCGCCTGCTGTCGGATCCGGTGCCGGGCGCCCGTGGCCCCGGCGTCGCGGGTGGTGCGGGCGCGGACCACCCGCTCGCGCCAGCCGATCGTGTTCGTGACTCCGAGTCGGCAGCGCCGCCCGGACCACCCGAGTCCGCCGGCACACCTGAACGGCCCGGACTCGGGTCCATGGCGGCAGCAGTACCGCGCGACGCGATCAAGATGGCGCGGGCCGGGCGCACCGGGACCATCGGGTCGGACGAGTGCGAGGTCGGTGACCTGCCGTCGCGGGCCTTCGTGCAGAGTTTCGGGCCGCCCGCGCGCATGATCCTGGCCGGGGCCAACGACTTCGTGCGGGCGCTGAGCAGGCTCGGGAGCCAGCTCGGGTACCGGGTCACGGTGGTCGACGCGCGCGAAACCTTCGCCACCGCAGCGCGATTCCCGGCGGCGGCCGAGGTCGTCGTGGACTGGCCGCATCGGTATCTGCGGGCCGAGCACGCGGGCGGGCGGGTCGACGCCCGCACCGTGGTGCTGGTGCTCACCCACGACGCCAAGTTCGATGTGCCGCTGCTGGCCGAGGCGCTGAACCTGCCGGACCTGGCCTTCGTCGGGGCGCTGGGCTCGCGGCGCACGCACGCCGACCGTACGGCGCGCCTGATCGCCGCGGGCCTCACCCCGGATCTCCTGGCGCGCTTGCGAAGTCCGGTCGGCCTGGACCTCAACGCCACCACCCCGGACGAGACCGCGGTCTCCATCGTCGCGCAGATCATCGCCGAGGCGGGCGGGGCGACCGGCCGCCCGCTGGGGACGCTGGACGGTCCCATTCATCACTGAGCACGGTCGCGCCCAACCGCCGAACGCGGTCGCGCCTCCTGGCGGGCAAGGCCCCGGTTCGGGGGTGCGCGGCGGTCCCGCGCGGGCCGGTAGGCTCGTCCGGGCAAGTAGCGGTGCGGATCAGGAGGCGGTCATCGAAGAGCGGGCAGTCGCGGCGGAATCGGCGCGCATTCTCGGCAGGATCCTGCCCTCGGGCGTCGCATCCGCCGAGCTGGTGGTGTACCCGGAGGATCTGAAGCCGCACCCGAGCGAAGAGCACCTCATCGCCAAGGCGGTGGAGAAGCGCCGGCGCGATTTCATCGGCGCCCGGCACTGCGCCCGCCAGGCGCTGACCCAGCTCGGTGAGCCCGCCGTGGCCATCGGCAAGGGCGAGGACGGCGGACCGCTGTGGCCGCGCGGCGTCGTCGGCAGCCTCACCCACACCGACGGCTACAAGGCCGCCGCGCTGGGCCACAGCCTGCGCTTCCGGTCCATCGGCATCGACGCCGAGCCGCACGCCGCGCTCCCGGACGGCGTGCTGGATTCGGTGAGCCTGCCCGCCGAACGCGCCTGGCTGCGGGCGGCGCTGCAGGCCACCGACCTGCATCTGGATCGACTGCTGTTCTGCGCCAAGGAAGCCACCTACAAGGCGTGGCGGCCGCTCACCGGCCGCTGGCTCGGCTTCGAGGACGCGCACATCACCTTCGTCGTCGACGACGAGAACGCCGACGGCGGCGCGGGCACGTTCCACACCGAACTGCTCATCCCCGGGCACACCACCGACGGCGGCGCGGACCTGCAGACGTTCGACGGCCGCTGGGCGATCTCGGACGGTCTCATCCTCACCGCGATCGTGGAGGCCTGATGGGCGAGCGCAAGCCCCCGCTCGTCGACGCGCTGGGCGGACTGCTGATCGTGGACAAGGACGGCGGCTGGACGAGCCACGACGTGGTCGCCAAGAGCCGAAGGCTGTTGCGCACCAAGAAGGTCGGCCACGCGGGCACCCTGGACCCGATGGCCACCGGCGTCCTGGTGCTCGGTGTGGAACGGGCCACCAAGATCCTGGGCCAGCTCATCCTGACCACCAAGGCGTACACCGCCACGATCCGCCTCGGGCAGTCGACGATCACCGACGACGCCGAGGGCGAGGTCACCGACACGACATCGGCCGCGCACCTCACCGATGCCGACATCGCCGCGCGCGTAGCGGAATTGACCGGCGACATCCAGCAGGTCCCCGCCACCGTCAGCGCCATCAAGGTCAACGGCGAGCGCGCCTACGCCCGCGCTCGCGCCGGCGAGGACGTGCAGCTCGCGGCCCGCCCGGTCACCGTGAGCCGCTTCGACATCCTCGAACGCCGCGACATCGACACCGGCACAGAACAATTCGTCGACCTGGACGTGGAGGTGGAGTGCACCTCCGGCACGTACATCCGCGCCCTGGCCCGCGATCTCGGTGAAAAGCTCGGCGTGGGCGGCCATCTCACGGCCCTGCGCCGCACCCGCGTGGGTCCCTTCACCCTGGAACACGCCCGCACCCTGACCGCCCTGGAAGCCGCCGCCGAGGCCGGGCAACCCCTCCTGAGCCTCGACATCGACGCCGCGGTCCGCGCCGCCTTCCCCCTGCGCGAGGTCGAGGACAAGCAGGCCGACGACCTCCGCAACGGCCGCTGGCTGGACCCGGTCGGCATCCCCGGCGTCTACGCCGCCGTCGATGCGCACGGCAACGCGATAGCCCTCCTCCAGGAGAGCGGCAAGCGCGCGTCGTCCGTCATGGTCGTCCGCCCGGCCAACCTCTGAGCCCGGCGCAACGCGACGGGGCGGGTTGCCCATCGTCTCCGAGGCGACCCGCTGCCGCGTGCTCTGGGACCGCTTGCCGCACGGCCGTGTGACCGCTCGCCGTCCCCGAGGCATTCCCTGTCATGCCGTGCGGCAGTGGGTTACACCGCGACGCCCGACCCGGGTCGAAGCCCCCGTCTCCGCCTGCCTCGAGCCGGGGTGCCGTCTACTCCGGCGGTGCCCCGCGCAGCGGTTCGAGCGCCCCGAGTAGCGCGCCCACGCAGATCTCGCGCAGCACCGGCCGGGGGCACGTCGGGGTCTCGAGCCACTCCACCGTCAGGACCCGGACGAAGGTCAGCCAGCTCATCAGGACCGTCGAAGTCAGTTGGCGGGCGGGGCCTTCCACGCCCAGCGTGTCCAGCAGGCGTTCGCGCAGCTCGCTCAGTTCACCGGTGATGATCGACTGAATCGTCGGGTCGGCGGCCAGCAGGCGGTTCGCCACGATCACCGTGCGGGCGTTGGCCTCGAAGTAGTCGAAGTGCACATCGAGGCCGGCGGCGAGCTGCTCGGTGAACGGCAGCGCCGGATCGAGGGTGGTGTCCACCAGCAGCTGTGCGGTGGCCTGCCGGTACACGGCCGCGAAAAGGTCGGGCTTGCTGGGGAAGTGGCGGTACAGCAGCGCCCGTGACACCCCGGCCGCGGCCGCCACGTCCTCCATGAGCACCGTCGGATAGTCGCGCTCGGCGAACAGTCCCGCGGCCGCGTCCACGAGCAGGCGGCGGCGTTCCTCGGGCGGCAGGCGGCGGCGGGTCATCGCGCCAGCTTAGTTGACGCGTGTCTACTAGCGTCGTAGCCTCAGTTAGTAGACGCACGTCTACTAACTGCGTGGCGTCCACCCAAGCCCCGGAGGTTCGCATGAACGCAACGGCCGACACCGTCACGAACACCGCCCCCGTGTGGCCGCACTCGACCCTGAAGTGGATGAGCCTGATCGTCGGATACGCCTGCGTCGCAATCGGTCTGGCGCACCTGGCGATCGGGGAGGCGGCCGTGCCGGACATGGGCCCGGCGGCCGCGACGCCGGACAGCCAGAGCCGCTTCTTCGGCGCGGTCTTCGTCGGCTACGGACTGGCCTGGATATGGGCGGTGCGCGGCCCCGTCATCGATACCCGGGCGGTGCGCCGGCTCGCCGGCATCTTCCTGCTGGGAGCGCTCGGCCGCTTCCTGTCCCTGGCGGTGTACGGCTGGCCGCACCCGTTCATCCTGGTCCTGACCGCCCTGGAGGTGCTGCTGCCGCCGCTGTACATCCGGCTCGCCATACTCGAAGACCGCCGTTCGGCGCAATGATCTCCGAGCCACTGGAATTGGGGGCATCGCCCTCGTTGCGCAGAGCGCGCGCCACACAGATAACTCGGTATGAACAGCTATGGCAAGCGAATTATGCAGTCGGCGTTCGCGATCGGTGTCGTTCTCGCTGCCGCGGCCTGCGAGCCGGATACCGGCGGTGGCCCGGTCGTGGTGAGCACCCCGCCCGATTCCGCGCAGTCGGCCTGCGCGGTGCAGAACGTCGTCAAGGACCTGACGATCGGTGACTGGCAGCGCGACGCCACCGCCACGGTCAAGGACTGCGACGGCACGTGGGCGTTCATCAGCTGGGATTCCCCCGGCGACAGCGCTCGCATCGTCCATCGCGACAACGGCAAGTGGGCCGACTACGTGATCTTCCCGCACGACACCTGCTGGAGCGAGGCCGCCGCGGCCGGAGCGCCCGCCGCGACCATGCGGCAGTACTTCTCGGCCTGCTGACCCACCGGGAGTCCGCGCCGGCCTGCCCCCGCAGGGGCTTCCGGCGCGACGCGGGGGCGTTCGACGACGCCGCCCCATCGGCCCGCCGTCCGGCGTGGCGGGCCGATTCCCCGCGATCGCGATACACGCCCGAGCGTGCCCGTTCATCATGTCGATGACCATGTTCGGGCGAGTGTCGCTGTCGGAAAGGGGTATTGCCGAGGTAATTCCGGGTCCCCGGACCGGCGACGGACCGGCATCGGGGGCGGCTCCAAGGACGGTTGCGATGTACGTTTCCAGGTTTGTACAGGCAGTGCTCACTCTCGGTGTCGTGGTGGCTGCCACGGCCTGCGGCACCACGGACCCGCCGTCGAGCGACGGCACGACCTCGACGGTCAGCGTCACCGAGACGGCGCCGGTGAGCTCGTCCGGCTCCGGCGCGCCGACCACGCCGGGGGCGCCCGGCGCGCCGAACACCTCGTCGCTCACCTCAATCTCCAAGACCACCGCCCCGCCGGGCGGCCAGCCGACCACCCCGGCCAACGGCGCGGTCGCGATCCGCACGGCCACCCTGGGCGGCACCGCGATTCCCTATGTGCCGGTGCACCTGCGGCTCTACCGGCCCTGCGATCCGGCCACCCACGATCTGCCCGAGGGGACCCCGGAGAGCCAGCGCTGGGACGCGGTGACCGACATCGACGGCCAGGCCGTGTTCTCGGTTCCGGTGGGCTGCTACCGCTTCGGCATGGATCCGCCCGTGGGCACCAACCCCGTGCCGGAGGGGCTGCACACCCTGTTCGTGGAGACCGCCGGGCAGGTGGTGAACGGGCGCTTGCGATTCCAGGATCCCGCGCCGCAGCCGCTGTGCGCGTCCCAGGCCATCGTGCACGATCTGGCGGTGGAGGAGGGCCTGCGCAAGGCGACCCCGACGGTCACCGACTGCGACGGCTCCTGGGCGGTCATCTCCTGGAACGTGCCCGGCGACAGTCAGCGAATCGTGCACCGCGGCACCGATTTCGGCTGGAAGAACTACGTCGTCTTCCCGCACCAGGTGTGCCTGGACAAGGCCAAGACGGACGGCGTCCCCGCGCCGCTGCACAAGTACTTCTCACCCTGCTGACCGGCTCGGCCCCGAACCGACACCTGAGCCGCCTACAGTGCATGGGTGGTCGAATTGCGGCAGTTGCGGTACTTCGTTGCGGTGGCCGAGGAACTACACTTCCGCCGTGCCGCGGAACGCCTGTTCATCTCGACCCCCACGCTGAGTCAGCAGATTCGGGCCGTGGAGCGAGATGTGGGCGGGCCGTTGCTGATTCGCGGTTCGCAGGGGGTCGAGCTCACCGCCGCCGGTGAGGTGCTGCTGAAGGCCGCCCGGGGCGTGCTCGAGGCCGCGGAGGCCGCGATGCGCGAGACCCGGGCGGTCGCCGATCCCGAACGCGCCCTGCTGCGCCTCGGACTGGTGAACGGGGCCCCGCGCTGGCTGGCAACGCGCATCGAGACGCTGCTCGAAACCCGCGAACCCGGTGCGCGCGTTCGGCTCACCGGGGGACCGGCCACCGATCAGCTACGCCTGCTCGACCGCGAGGACGTGGACGTGGCGGTGTTGCGCCTGCCGGTCCGCCTGCCCGACCATCTGGTGTCCACGCCGCTGGCGGCCGAGGAGCTCGGCATCATCATGTCGCGCGAACACCCGCTGGCCGCCGGCGCGCACATCGAGCCCGCCCAGCTGCGCGACCGAGAACTGATCATGTTTCCCCGGGACACCGCCCCGGAGTTGCACGACAGCCTGCTCGCCCAGTTGCGCGACCTCGGCGCGGCCGTGATGCTCAGCGCGCTGGCGGTCGGCCAGGCGCAACTGCTGGCTCTGCTGCCGCTGCGCCCCGCGGCGATCGGGCTCGGCTCGGCCCGCGCGGCCGCGGCGACCCCGGGCCTGGCCTGGCGCCCGCTGCGCCCCCGCCCGCTGACCATCACCTACATCGCCGCCTGGCGTCCCGCCGCGCGCAACTCGGTCCTGCACGCGCTCGCCGAGGCGCTCACGGGCGGCTGTCAGCCCGCGCCGTAATCGATTGCCGGGCAACGCGGTTCGGTCGACACCGGATCGCAAGTGGCGCGCGCGGGTGCAGGTGCTCGCCGCCCGGGCGCCCGGGCCGGGCGACCCCGGCGGGTACCGACGAATATCCCGCCGCGTGCGCAACGCGCCGGGACTCAGTTCTCGCTGGTGAGCCAGATCGCCTCGGCCGCGATGCTGCCGAGGTCGATCGTGCGCTCCTGATCCACCCGCACCGCGATCGTTCCCGCGAAATCGCGCCGCTCCACCACCGCGATCGGGGTGTCCAGGGCGATCCCGAGCGAGTCGAAGTACCGCAGCATGGCCGGATCGGAATCGGAGATCCGCGCCACCCGGCCGGATTCCCCGTCGCGGAAATCGCTGAGCTGGCGCGCGGGCGGGGTCGGCACCGCGCCGTCCACCGAGGGAATCGGGTCACCGTGCGGATCCCGGTCGGGGTAGCCGAGTTTGGCGTCGATGCGCGCCATGAGGGTCTCCGAGACCGCGTGCTCGAGCACCTCGGCCTCGTCGTGCACCTCGTCCCAGCCGTACCCGAGTTCGTTGACCAGGAAGGTCTCGATGAGCCGATGCCGGCGCACCATGGCGACCGCGGCCTTGCTGCCGTCCTCGGTGAGGGTGATCGCGCCGTAGCGCGCGTGCTCGACCAGACCCTGGTCGGCGAGTTTGCGGACGGCCTCGGAGACCGTCGAGGCCGACACGCCGATGCGCTCGGCCAGCAGTTTGGTGGTGACCTTCTCCTGCGGCGACCACTCCTGCGCGGTCCAGATCACCTTCAGGTAATCCTGGGCGACCGAGGACAACACGGGGGCGACGCTGTTCGCGGTGGCGGCGGTGATCGCGGCTTCGGAAGGCGCGGACGGATCGGCCAGCTCGCGGCGCGTGGCGATGTCTCGTTTTCCGGGCACGTACTCGAGCTTAGGCATACCTGGTCCGGTTTCACACATTGGCGCGCCCGCTGGTAGATCAGCTGCGAGGCGCGTGTGAACGGGCGGTGACGGGCGTGGCGTCCACGTGAACTTCCGGGCCGTCCGGGTATTCGACCGAGGCGAGAATACTGTCTGTGACGCGCTTTGCGTAGGCTTCCGGTGTGCAGAGATGGCGAAGTCTCGATGAGATGCCCGCGGAGTGGGGCCGATGCGTGCTCACGATCGGGGTGTTCGACGGCGTGCACCGCGGTCACGCCCAGCTCATCAGCCGTGCGGTGAAATCCGCTGCGGTCCGGGGTGTTCCGTCGGTGCTCATGACATTCGATCCGCACCCGCTCGAGGTGATCCGGCCGGGCTCGCATCCGGCGCAGCTCTCGACGCTGCCGCGCCGCGCGGAGCTGGCCCGGGAACTGGGCATCGACGTGTTCGTGGTCATGCCGTTCACCCGCGAGTTCATGAAGCTCACCCCCGAGCAGTACGTCGAAGAACTTCTCGTGAACAAGCTCCATGTCTCCGAGGTCGTGGTCGGGGACAACTTCACCTTCGGCAAGCAGGCCGCGGGCACCGTCGAGACCATGCGCGAGCTGGGCGGCCGCTACGGCTTCGACGTGGACGCGGTGCAGCTGCTCGGCGAGCACGCGGTCACCTTCTCCTCCACCTATATCCGTTCCTGCCTGCTCGCCGGTGACGTGGCCGCGGCCGCCGAGGCGCTGGGCCGCCCGCACCGGGTCGAGGGCGAGGTCGTGCACGGCGACGGGCGCGGGCGCGGCCTCGGTTTCCCGACCGCCAACGTGAACCCGGTTCCGCACAGCGCGATCCCGGCCGACGGCGTCTACGCCGGCTGGTTCACCGTGCTGGACGAGCCCGGCGCGGTCCGCCGCCCGGCCGCCATCTCGGTCGGCACCAACCCGACCTTCGAGAGCGGCCGCAACCGCACGGTCGAGCCGCACATCCTCGATTTCGAGGGCGATCTGTACGGCAAGCACGTCGCGGTCGACTTTGTCGAGCAGCTGCGCGGCATGCGCCGGTTCGAGTCCATCGAGGAACTCGTCGAGGCCATCGGCGCCGACGTGGACGAGGCCCGCAAGGTGCTCACCGCGGACGCGGCCGAGAACGGGGTCGCGGAGAACCAGGCCGCCGAGCGGTAGCTCGCGCCCGGACCCGATTTCCGGTCCAGGTCAGCGGTCCGGTACCCTGGCTCGTCGGGTTTGCTGCGGTCCGCGGCGGCGCCCGCCCGGGTTCGTCCCGGTCCTTCGAGCGCGGACTGAGAAATCAGGAGTGAATCAGTGGCGTTGACCACCGAGCAGAAGAAGACCATCCTGGCCGAGTACGGTCTGCACCCGACCGACACCGGTTCCCCGGAGGCGCAGATCGCGCTGCTGTCCAAGCGGATCGCCGACCTGACCGAGCACCTCAAGAAGCACAAGCACGACCACCACACCCGGCACGGTCTGCTCGCGCTGATCGGTCGTCGTCGTCGCCTCTCGAAGTACCTGCAGGCCAAGGACATCAACCGCTACCGTTCGCTCATCGAGCGTCTCGGCCTGCGTCGTTGATCGTCGCGACACCACGTCGCTGATCTTCGTGACACCCGTGTCGCACGTGTGCGACACGACGGGCAGTTTTCCCCGCCTGGGCGGGGACGAGCCCATGACTACCTCGGGTAGTTGACGAACCGGCCAGCGGGGAGGCATAGAATCTCCTCGTTGGCCTTTCGTGCATCTGGTGAACGCTGCCCGATGCACGCCAACAGAGCCGTATGCACCCGTCGCGTGGCGTCGGTCTTCGGTAGTGGCTTTTCGGCGCGCAAGCAAGAGGATGAACGAACGCGCCGCCGGAGAGCTTCGATCGATGACCGCCTCTGCGTCGCCGTTTCCAGCCCCGGAACAGCCGGGGGGAGACGGCCGGGTGTGCGCCCGGTGGCCAGGAGGGCCGCCGCGCGCCCGAGCCGGGTACTGCTCACCCCCTGTCAAGGGGACACAACAGCCGGGATCGCCCCTGTGCACGGCACGGGCGCTCGAACTCGGCGAAGACGAGAGGTTGAGAGAAGAGAATGACCGAAACAGTGACCAGTTCCGCCGCCGAGGTCGAGCCCGGCGTATTCGAGTCCGTCGCCCTGATCGACAACGGCAGCTACGGCACTCGCACCATCCGTTTCGAAACCGGCCGCCTGGCCAAGCAGGCCGCCGGCTCCGTCGTCGCCTACCTGGACGACGAGACCATGCTGCTGTCGGCGACCACCGCCGGTAAGCACCCCAAGGACCAGTTCGACTTCTTCCCGCTGACGGTGGACGTCGAGGAGCGCATGTACGCCGCGGGCCGCATCCCCGGCTCGTTCTTCCGTCGCGAGGGCCGTCCCTCCACCGACGCGATCCTGACCTGCCGCCTGATCGACCGGCCGCTGCGCCCGTCCTTCGTCGACGGCCTGCGCAACGAGATCCAGGTCGTCGTGACCGTCATGTCCCTGGATCCCAAGGACCTGTACGACGTCGTGGCCATCAACGCCGCCTCCGCCTCCACCCAGCTCGCGGGCCTGCCGTTCTCCGGCCCCGTCGCCGGTGTGCGCGTCGCCCTGATCGGTGACCAGTGGGTCGCGTTCCCGACCGTCGAGCAGCTCGAGGGCGCCGTGTTCGACATGGTCGTCGCGGGCCGCGTCGTCGAGGGTGACGTCGCGATCATGATGGTCGAGGCCGAGGCCACCGACAAGGTGCTCGCCCTGGTCGCCGACGGCGCCACCGCGCCGACGGAAACCGTTGTGGCGCAGGGCCTCGAGGCTGCCAAGCCGTTCATCGCCCGCCTGTGCAAGGCGCAGTCCGACCTGGCCGCGCTCGCCGCCAAGGAGACCGCCGAGTACCCGGTCTTCCTGCCGTACCAGTCCGACGTGTTCGAGGCCGTGCTCGGCACCGCCAAGTCGGAGCTGAACGAGGCGCTGTCCATCGCGGGCAAGCACGAGCGCGAGGATCGCATCGACGAGATCAAGCTCGATGTGCTCTCCAGCCTGGCCGAGACCTTCGAGGGTCGCGAGAAGGAGATCGGCGCGGCCTTCCGTTCGGTCACCAAGAAGCTCGTGCGCCAGCGCATCCTGACCGACGGCTTCCGCATCGACGGCCGCGGTCTGGCCGACATCCGCGCCCTGTCCGCCGAGGTCGCGGTCGTGCCGCGTGCCCACGGCTCGGCGCTGTTCGAGCGTGGCGAGACCCAGATCCTGGGCGTCACCACCCTGGACATGGTCAAGATGGCGCAGCAGGTCGACTCCCTCGGGCCCGAGACCTCCAAGCGCTACATGCACCACTACAACTTCCCGCCGTACTCCACCGGTGAGACCGGCCGCGTGGGCTCGCCCAAGCGTCGCGAGATCGGCCACGGCGCCCTCGCCGAGCGCGCCCTGATGCCGGTGCTGCCGTCGCAGGAGGAGTTCCCGTACGCCATCCGTCAGGTGTCGGAAGCGTTGTCCTCCAACGGTTCCACCTCGATGGGCTCGGTCTGCGCCTCGACCCTGTCGCTGCTGAACGCCGGTGTGCCGCTCAAGGCCCCCGTCGCCGGTATCGCCATGGGCCTGGTGTCGGACACCATCAAGAACGACAAGGGCGAGGACGAGGTCCGCTACGTCGCGCTGACCGACATCCTGGGCGCCGAGGATGCCTTCGGCGACATGGACTTCAAGGTCGCCGGCACCCCGGAGTTCGTCACCGCGCTGCAGCTGGACACCAAGCTCGACGGCATCCCGTCGCAGGTGCTGGCCGGTGCGCTGAACCAGGCCAAGGACGCCCGTCTGACCATCCTGGATGTCATGGCCGAGGCCATCAACACCCCGGACGACATGAGCCCCTACGCTCCCCGCGTCACCGCGATCAAGATCCCGGTCGACAAGATCGGTGAGGTCATCGGGCCCAAGGGCAAGGTCATCAACCAGATCACCGAGGAAACCGGCGCCAACATCTCTATCGAGGATGACGGCACCGTCTACGTCGGTGCGACCAACGGCCCCGCGGCGCAGGCGGCGATCGATCTGATCAACGCCATCGCGAACCCGCAGCTGCCGAAGGTCGGCGAGCGCTTCCTGGGCACGGTCGTCAAGACCACCGCCTTCGGCGCGTTCGTCTCGCTGCTGCCGGGCCGCGACGGCCTGGTCCACATCTCGAAGCTGGGCAACGGCAAGCGGGTCGCGAAGGTCGAGGACGTGGTGAACGTCGGCGACAAGATCCGCGTCGAGATCGCCGACATCGACAACCGCGGCAAGATCTCGCTGGTCCCGGTCGACGAGGACGCGGACACCGCGGACACCGCTGTCGCCGCCGAAGTCGCGGCCGAGTGATTGTCGGTTCTCTGACGTAAGGTTCTGTGGCCCCCTGCTCCGGAAACGGAGCAGGGGGCCACGAGCTTTCGCGGATTCGCGAAAACATCGGTCATCGCTCATGCGGGTTGGGAAGCATGGTTCGGAAGAAGGACACTCCACTGTCGGGTAAGAGTTCTGCGTTGGTCCGCTCCGCCGCCGAGGCGCCGTTCGCCGATACCGGCGTGCGGAAAACCGTGCTGCCCGGCGGGCTACGGGTGGTCACCGAGCACGTGCCCGGGGTCCGCTCGGCCTCCATCGGGGTGTGGGTCGGGGTCGGTTCCCGGGACGAGGGTTCCTCGGTCGCGGGCGCCGCGCACTTCCTCGAACACCTGCTGTTCAAGGCCACGCCCACCCGGTCGGCGCTCGATATCGCGCAGTCCATGGACGCGGTCGGCGGTGAGCTCAACGCCTTCACCGCCAAGGAACAGACCTGCTACTACGCGCACGTCATCGACGAGGACCTGTCGATGGCCATCGATCTGGTGACCGACGTGGTGCTCAACGGCCTGTGCCGGGCCGAGGACGTCGCGGTCGAGCGCCAGGTCGTGCTGGAGGAGATCTCCATGCGCGACGACGACCCCGAGGACATGGTCGGCGACGCCTTCCTGAGCGCGCTGTTCGGCGATCACCCGATCGGCCGCCCGGTCATCGGCAGCGTGGAGTCCATCGAGACGATGGGCGCGGCCCAGCTGCGCTCGTTCCATCAGCGCCGATACCGCCCGGACCGCATGGTGGTCGCGGTGGCGGGCAACATCGAACACGAGCACACGGTGGAGCTGGTGCACCGCGCCTTCGCCGCCCGGCTCGATCCGGTGCGCGAGCCCGCGCCGCGGCGCGAGGGCAAGTTCCGCCCGCGCGCCGATCCGGAGCTGATCCGCATGTACCGCGACAGCGAGCAGGCGCACCTGGTGTTCGGCACCCGCGCGTTCGGCAGGCACGAGGGCCACAAGCGCTGGCCGCTCTCGGTGCTCAACACCGTGCTCGGCGGCGGGCTGAGTTCGCGGCTGTTCCAGCGTATTCGGGAGGAGCGCGGCCTGGCGTACTCGGTGTACTCCAGCGTCGACACCTTCGCCGATACCGGCGCGTTCTCGGTGTACCTGGGCTGCCAGCCCGAAAACCTCGGCCAGGTGGCCAAACTCGCGCGCGATGTGCTGGAAGACGTTGCCGTGAACGGCATCACCGATGCCGAATGCGCCCGCGCCAAGGGTTCCCTGCGCGGCGGGCTGGTGCTGGGCCTGGAGGATTCTGGCTCGCGCATGAACCGCATCGGGCGCAGCGAACTCAGCTACGGCAACCACCGCAGCGTCTCGGAGACCCTCGCGCGGATCGACGAGGTGACCACCGGCGAGGTGTCGCGGATCGCCGCCACGCTGCTGTCGCGGCCCTTCGGCGCGGCGGTGGCGGGGCCGTACCGGCGCAACCGCGACCTGCCCGCCGTGGTCCGGCGGCTGGTCGAATAGCGAGGACCGTGCAAAGGCCGTGTGCCGCAACCGGATCGGGTTGCGGCACACGGCCTTTTCGGTGCGATGAGCCCGATGGGTTCGGGCTCGAATCCGACCGCGGCGACGGTGCGCGCCGTTGTGCGGCGAGGTCGGGGCACATCGCGCGGGGTGGCGTCCCAACCTCGCCACCCCGGCGCGATGGGCCGGGATCCCATCCGGCTCAGCGGAACCCGGCCTGACGGAACCCGGCGTCAGTGCACCTGGCGTCCCGTGGCGTCCCAGTACTTCGCGCGCAGATCGCGCTTGAGGATCTTGCCCGCGCCGGACACCGGTAGGGCGTCGACGATTTCGATGGTGCGCGGGGCCTTGTATCCGGCGATCAGGGTCTTCACGTGCTCGCGCAGGTCCTCGGCGGTCAGGCTCGCGCCCGGCTGGCACACGATCACCGCGTGCACCCGCTCGCCCCATTCCTCGTCCGGCACACCGATGACCGCGCAGGCCGCGACGGCGGGGTGCCCGGCGACGGCGTTCTCCACCTCGGCGGAGTACACGTTCTCGCCGCCGGTGACGATCATGTCCTTGAGCCGGTCCACGATGTACACGTAGCCCTCGGGGTCCATGTAGCCGCCGTCGCCGGTGTGCATCCAGCCGTCCCGGACCGCGGTCGCGGTCTCCTCGGCCTTGTTCCAGTAACCGAGCATGACGTGCCCGCCGGCGACCGTGATCTCACCGACCGTGCCGCGCGGGACCTCCGCGCCGTCGGCGTCGACGATGCGAATCTCGCTGTGCGGCGCCGCGCGACCGGCCGAGCGCAGGTTGCCCGCGGCATGATCGGCCGGGCCGAGCAGGGTGGCGATGGGTGCGAGCTCGGTCATCCCGTACGCCTGGGTGAAGCCGGCCTGCGGGAACGCCTTCATCGCGCGTTCGAGCACGGGCGCGGAAATCGGTGAGGCGCCGTACATCACGTGCTCGACGCTGGACAGGTCGTGGTCGGCGATCGCGGGATGGTCGGCCAGCACCTGGATCATGAGCGGCACCAGCACGGTGTCGGTGACGCGATGGGTCTCGATGGCGGACAGCACCGCGACGGGGTCGAACATCGGGATCATGACGTGGGTGCCGCCGAGCATGAGCGCGCCGTACCAGCCGGCCAGATCCGCGAGATGGAACATGGGCGCCACGTGCAGGAATCGCCCGCGCGGGGCGAACAGGAAGCCGCTGGACACCCCGCCCAGCGCGGAGGTCGCCAGGTTGTTGTGGCTGAGCATGACGCCCTTGGGGAAGCCGGTGGTTCCGCCGGTGTAGAACACCCCGGCCAGGGCCTCGCCGCCGCGACGGGCGTCGGGAATCGGGGTGGCGGCCGCGATCAGCTCCTCGTAGGCGAGCAGTCCCTCGGGGGTCGGCTGCGCGCCGCCGTGAATGATCGCGCGCAGTTCGGGACAGCGCTCGGTGATGGCGGGCACCATGGCCGCGAAGGCGTCGTCGACCACGAGCACCTCGGTGCCCGAATCCCGCAGCGAGTACGCGATCTCGTCCGGGCTCCAGCGGGTGTTGACCGGATTGAGCACGGCGTCGGCCCACGGCACCGCGAGCAGGTACTCGTGGTAGCGATCGGAGTTGAGCGCGAGCATGGCCACCCGGTCGCCGGACCCGACCCCCAGCTCACGCAGCGCGCCGGCGAACCGCGCGACGCGGTCCTTGGTCTCGGCGAAGGTGCGGGTGCGGTCGCCGCAGATGGTCATGGGCGCGTCGGGGTGCTGCTGGGCGCCTCGGTGCAGGCCCTGGGTCAAGTACATCGGGATCCTTCGTCGAACAGCGATGGTCGGTGTGACGAGTATCGCCGCGGGGGTGTGACCTGGGCCATGGAGAAGCAGCCGGACTATGACTTGTCCGTTTTGTTGGTTTTTCCAAAGGGTGGACGTAGCCTCGGCAGTGCCATGACAGCCGCCAGGGACGCCTCGAGATCGCCGGCCAAGCGCCGGCTGGCCGCGCACGTGCTCGGCCACTCCGAGCAGCTCGCCGCCCGGGTGGTCGCGCGCGCTCGCGCCGAGATGCCCGCCTACGCGGCCCTGCCCACCGCGTCGACGGTCACCGCGACCGTGGGCATCCTGTCCCGGCTGCTGATCGCGCTGCGCGACGGCGGCCCGCTCGGCGCGGACGACCTGCGCGCCATCCGCGAGTTCGGGGAAACCCGTGCCCGGCAGGGCATTTCACTGGCCGAGGTGCAGAACGGCTGGCGCATCGCGGTGCGCGAGCTGCTGGACGACTTCACCGAATCCGGCCGGACCGTGCGGGTCGGGCCGCGCGCGATGCTGGAGCTGACCCACGATCTGCTCGAGATCGTGGACGAGGCGGCCGGACACTACACCGGCGGGCATCGCGACGTCGAGATCGAACTGGCCCAGCACGATCGGGATCAGCGCGCCGAGTACGCGCGCGGGCTCCTGCTCGGCGGGCTCGGTCCCGCCGACATCCATATCGGCGCGCAGAACTACGGTCTCGATGTCGAACGCTCCTACCGGGCCTTTCGTGCGCGCCCGGACGATCGGGCCGCCGGGTCGGCCCTGCGCCTGGTGCTGCGCGGCGAGCCCGCTCGCGCCCTGCGCGGCCTCGACACCGTCGTCGACGGCGACCTGGCGGGGTTCCTGGAGAGCGGCCACCCGGTGGAGACCGCCGGGCTCGTCGGCCTCGGCCCGCCGGTCCGGCTCGGCGAGCTCGACCGCTCGTTTCGGTTGGCGAGCCGGATGCTGTCCACCGCGCAGGTGTACGGCCGCACCGGTGCCGCGGACCTGGGCGCCCTCGGCGTGCTGCCCGCCGTGCTGGCCGACAGCGATCTCGGCGAGGAACTGGCCCGCCGCTACCTCGATCCGCTGGGCGCCGGCGATCAGGCGCGCACCGTGATCGACACCGTGGAACGGTTCTTCGACCTCGGCATGCGCGTGGAGGCGACCGCCGACGCCCTGATCGTCCACCAGAACACCGTCCGCTACCGCCTGTCCCGCTTCGAGGAACTGACCGGGGCGGACCTGCGCACTCCCCACTCCGCCGTCCAGATCTGGTGGGCGATCCAGCACCGCCGCGCCCACCCCCGCCCCTGACGGGTCGCGCGCCGGGCTCGCGCCGCGTGACCCGATTCGCGTCGAGGGGTGTCGGCCGGGCCGGTGTCCGAACCGGCTGTGCGAGAAAGCCTCACGCCCGGGCGCCGGGCGATCATCAGCCTCGCCGCTGCTCATGGACCGGAGTGCTCGACCACAGCGCCCATGTCGGCGGCGCGGGTGCCGTCCGCGAGTGGCCTAGGTACGGAGATGTGTTGTGGGCGTACTGGTCCGGGTTACTGGCAGCCCGACGCAGCCGGGACGCCGGCGAAGCGTTCGTCCAGGAAGTGCAGGGCATCGGCGACGCCGCTCAGGGCCGAGACCAGGTGGGTCGGGGTGCTGGTGCGGACATAGCTCACGCGGGCGCCGGCGCCGCACCAGGCCGCTACCGCGGCGTCGGTGCCCGCGATCGGGAGGGAGTCGTCGCCGGTGGAGTGCCAGACGAAGGCGGGGGCGCCGGGGGTGTTGGCGTCGAGGCGGAAGCGGTTGGCCAGGGCGGTGATTCGGGGATGGGTGGCCAGGCCGGGGGCGGCGGCGTAGTCGTCGAGGTGGCTGAAGGCGTACTTGCTCCCGAAATCGTGGCCGCAGGCGCGCCGGTTCTGGGCCAGGGCCGTGCGGCCGCGCTCGTTGAGCAGGGCTGGGATGTTCGCCTCGGGCGCGATGCGATCCAGCGCGGACAGCGCCAGCAGGCCGAGACCGGCGCTGTAGGTGCCGCTGGTGGATCGCAGCGCGCTGATCAGATCGGCGGGCAGCCCGCCCATGGCGACCCCGGCCAATGGGAGTTCGGGGGCGTACACCGGCTGGGCCGCGGCCGCGAAGCTGGTGGCGTAGCCGCCGCCGGAATAGCCGAGCAGGCCCACGGGGGAGGCGCCCAGACCGGCCGGGGCGAATGCGCGGGCCGCGCGGATGCCGTCCAGCACGCCGTGCGCCCCCTGCGGCCCGTCCAGGAAGCGCTGGTCGGGGCCCTGGTAGTCCGGGAGCACGATGGCCCAGCCGCGGTGCAGCAGGGCGAGGGCGCCCAGGGCCTCGCCGTTGGTGTTGTTGAACCCGGCGGCGAACGCGGCTCGAACGGAATAGGAAGTGGTGCAGTCGATTCCGAGACTGTCCTCGGCGACCTGGTAGCTCAGCAGCGGACGGGCGCCGGGGCCGGTCCAGGGCACGATGGGCACCGCGATCGTGACGACGCCGGTGCTCGGCGCGCCGTTCGCGTCCGAGGATCTGTACTGCACCTGCCACACCCGCAGCAGCGGCGCCGCGTCCACGCCGTACGGATCCACCGTGCGAGACTCGAGCACCGTGCCGTTGGCGTACGTTCCTAGATTCGGCGGGGCGTCGTAGAAGGAGTCGTGATCCGGCGTCGGAATCCGTTCCGCGGCAGCTGTTCCCGTCGCGACGGCCACCCCGGCGAACGCGGTGATCGTGACGGCGATCGCGGCGAACCAGCGCCGGATGGAGCCTGCGGATGTGGGGTTCGGCCGGGCAGGGATCATGGTTTCCTTCGACTTGCCGGATCAATTCGCGCAGCAGACTATGTGCTGTTCGCGAGGACGGTGTCGGGATTCACGGGAAGCGGGCAGACTGACACGGGTGACGAACCTCAGCAAAGGTGCGAATGTGCCCGTTACCGCGAGTGCGGTGCGAGCGGTCCTGGCGTGGTCGGGCGGGGCAGGGGTACCCGATGTAGATGTGTCGGCGCTTCTACTCGGTCAGGACGGGCGAGTGCGTTCGGACGCGGATTTCGTGTTCTACAACCAGCCCGGACACGCCAGCGGCGCGGTACGCCATCTCGGCAAGCGCGACACCGTCGACGGCCTGGACGTGAATCTCGCGGCGGTCGAACCGGTCGTCGACCGAATCGCGGTGTGCGCCTCCGCCGATGGCGGTTCCTTCGGGCAGGTGCCCGGTCTGCACCTGCGCCTGCTGGACGCCGCGGGCGCGGAGATCGCCCGCTTCGATATCGCCGCGGGCGTCGAGACCGCCATGCTCTGCGGTGAGCTGTACCGTCGCGGCCCCGGCTGGAAGTTCCGCGCGGTCGGCCAGGGCTGGTCGAGCGGCTTGGCCGGCCTGGCAACCGATTTCGGCATCAGCGTCGACAAGGAGGAACCGCCGGTCCCCGCCGCGCCCCAGCACCCGGCTCCCGGATTCCCGCCCCCGGGCCAGGGTTTCGCACCCCCGCCTCCGGCGGGCCAGGTTCCGCCGGAGGCGCCGGGATTCCCGCTGCCGGGGCAGGGATATGCCCCGCCCGCGCCGGGGTACGCGCCGCGGCCCGCCGCGCCGGGGTACGCGCCGCCGCCTCCCGCGCCTGGATACGCGCCGCCGCCCGGCCCGGGGATGGCTCCCGCGCCGGCCGCCGCCGGTGCGCCCGCGCCCGGCGTCCGCCTGACCAAGGGGGAGGAGCGGCTGCCGGTCGACATGCGCAAGCGGCTGTCGCTGCGCAAGGAGCAGGTGGCGGTCTCGCTCGCCAAACACGGTGTGCCGCAACTGACCGCGCGGGTGATCATCGTGCTGGACGCGTCCGGTTCGATGGCCATGCTCTACAGCAAGCAGGTGGTACACCGTGTCGTGGAGCGCATGGCGGCGGTGGCCGCGCAGCTCGACGACAACGGCACCATGGCCGCCTGGACGTTCGCCAGCAATTGCGCACGCCTGCCCGATCTCACCATCGCCGATCTGCCGCAGTGGCTTTCGCTGCACGTGCGCGGCGGTGAGTTCAAGATCCTGCCCGGCTCGGGGCGCAAGAAGCTGCAACCCGGCCAGGTCGACATGCGCAAGATAGGCATCCAGAACGAGGAGCAGAAGGTCATCGCGGAGGTGCGCGCCCAGGTCCGGCACGAACCGCTGCCGCTGCCTACCCTGGTGCTGTTCTTCTCCGACGGCGGCGTCTACAAGAACAACGAGATCGAGGCCGAACTCCGTGCCGCCGTGGAGGAACCGATCTTCTGGCAGTTCATCGGCCTGGGCAGCAAGGCGGGCTACGGCGTCCTCGAGCAACTGGACACCATGGCGGGCCGCCGCGTCGACAACGTCGGCTTCTTCGCCGTCGACGACATCGACACGGTCAGCGACGGCGAGCTCTACGACCGCCTGCTCGGCGAGTTCCCGTCCTGGATCAACGACGCCCGCCGGGCGGGCATCCTGCGCTGAGCTGCACGGGTTTCGCCCCGCGCGGCGTTGCCGCGCGGGGCCCGGTGCGGTCGAGTACGCCCGGTCCTGCCCGGATCAGTTTGTGCGGTGGCGGGTGGTGTGCGATCAGGTCGCGGGCTCTGATTCGGGGGATGTCAGTCGTTCGGCCTCGTCGAGCCAGTCCAGGTACCAGCGGGTGAAGGTCATCGGCGCGCCGGAATCGTCCAGCAGCGGGGTCATTTCGGCCCCGTCGACGCGGTCGTCGGACCAGATCCGGCCCGCGTGCGGGCCGGTGATCACCAGCCACTGGCGCATGGCGCAGCCCAGGTGGCAGATCGCGGCGGCGCCCGCGGTCAGATCGTCGCTCCACCACACGGCGGTGTAGCGGTTGTCCCAGGCTTCGTAGACGAGATCGAACTCGTCCTCATCATCGAAGTCCGCTTCATCAGGCTCCTCGGCGCGCAGAGCGGCGAGCAGTTCCCGGTCCGGCCCGCGCGCGGGGAACGGTTCGGCCAGCCTGCCGAGTTCGGTCAGATCCGCGCCGTCGCCGTCCCAGCGCCAGCGGCCGTCGACCCGCCGCACCGGGAACAACCCGTAGGACGGACCCGCGCCGCCCGCGCCGACCTCGAGCAGGAAGGCGCGGTAGTCCGCGGGCAACGACGTGCCGATCTGCGCCTCCAGTTCGGCGACCTCGCCGGGCGACAGCACCGGTTCGAGCTCGAACCGGTGGCCCTGCATGCCGAAAACCGAGCTGTTCGCACGCCCGAGTGTTGCGACGCGCTCGCGCACGCCGTCCCATATCCGATCGCTCACCCGCCGCAGCCTAGCCGTGGGTGCGGACTGCCGGGGGAGTCGTTTCGCCACCGGAGCGGGTCCGCAGCCGTCGCCCGGCGGGCGCGGGCGCACTCCGAACGGCGGGTTGGCGTCCCGCACCGACCGGGCGACGCCCGCGCGGTTCAGAGCTCGCGCCGCATGACCGTACGCGGCCAGCGATCCAGCCCGTACTCCGCTTCGCGGGTGCGAATCTTGCTCAGGCCGGGCGTCAGGTCCTCGTCGTCGATGATCTGGAAGCCCAGGCGCTCGTAATACGGTGCGTTCCAAGGCACTTCGACGAACGTGGTGAGTGTCAGCGCGCCGAGGCCGGCGTCGCGGGCGAACTGTCCCGCGTGTTCGATGAGTTCGCGGCCGATGCCCCGGCGCGCGGCGTCGGGGTGCACCGAGACCTGGCCGATGTGCTCGGTCTCGTCCACTTCCTCACTGATCAGGTAGGCGATCGGGGTGTCGCTGTCGTCGTCCACGGCCACCCAGGCGCGCCCCGCGCGGCGGTGTTCCTCCAGCATTTCGATGGTGGGCGGATCATCCTCCGCGATCTCGGTCATGCCTACGGTCCGGAAGGGTTCTCCGGCCGCGGCCTCGATGTGCTGAAGGGTGGGGAGGTCGTCGGATCTCGCCGCACGAATGCGCATTTTCCGAAACTAGCGCACCCGGGCGGTGGAATCACTCCGATACCCGGTTCGCCGCCCCCAGAACGGCGGACAGCAGTCCGGGCAGGGCGGCGTCGACGTCGTCGAACCGCAGGCGCTGGCAGGTCTGGCCGTCGATCATCACCCGTTCGGTGAGGCCGGCCTCGCGCAGGATCTTGAAGTGATGGGCCGCGGTCGACTTGCCGATGGTCTCGTACAGCGCCGAACAGCGCAGCGGTCCGCCGGCGTTGCCCAGGCGGCGCAGCATTTCCAGGCGCACCGGGTCCTGGAGCGCGCCCAGCACGGTCGGCAGCGGCGCCACCGGCAGGACGGCGGGCAGGGGGGACTCGTAGTGCAGCGCTTCGATGTCTGCCATGAGCTACCTCACTCGGATATCGGGTTTGACGACGATCGAACCAGGAGTAGCGTCAGGTTCGATCATTATCAAACTTACCTGATGGAGGGTTCGATGGCAGCGTCAGTGACGCACCCGGGCCGGGTCGACACACAGGGCAGCCAAACGTGGGCGTACGCGCTGGTGCTGGCCGCCAGCGGCGTCGCGCTCGGGGTATCCGGCGCGCCCGCCCCGCTCTACGGCCTGTACCAGCAGGAGTGGCACTTCTCCCCGCTGACCACCACCTTCGTCTTCGCGGTCTACGCCGTCGCCGCGCTGGCCGCGGTCCTGGTCTCGGGCCGCATCTCCGACGTCGTCGGCCGAAAGCCGGTGCTGCTCGGCGCTTTCGGCATCATGATCGCGGGCCTGGTGGTCTTCCTGCTCGCGGACAACGTGGCCATGCTGCTGATCGCCCGCGCCCTGCACGGCACCGCGGTGGGCGCGATCGTGGTGGCCGGCGCGGCGGCACTGCTGGATCTGCGGCCCCAGCGCGGCGCGCGGTCGGGTCAGCTCTCCGGGGTGGCCTTCAATGTCGGTATGGCCGTGGCGATTCTGGGTTCGGCGGTGCTGGCGCAGTACGCCCCGCATCCGCTGCGCACCCCGTACGTGATCATCACCCTGGTCTGCCTGATCATCGCCGCGGGCGTGCTGCTGCTGCGCGAGCCGCACACCGCGCGCACCAACGGCCGCATCCGGATCGCCAAACCCGCCGTGCCGCAGGAGATTCGCGGTGATTTCTGGTTCTCCGCGCTGGGCGTGATGGCCGCCTGGTCGGTGCTGGGGGTGCTGCTGTCGCTGTATCCCTCGCTGGCCGCGGCCCAGACCGGCATCCACAACCTGGTCTTCGGCGGCGCGGTGGTGGCCTCCACGGCGCTGGCCGGTGCGATCACGCAGTTGTTCGCCACCGACATCCCGGCGCGCCGGGCCGCGATCGCCGGTGACATCGGCATGGCGGTGGCGCTGGTGCTGACCATTCCGGCACTGGCCACCGGTCGCTGGGGCCTGGTGCTGCTGGCCGGATTCGCCCTCGGCGCGACCTTCGGCCTGGGCTTCGGCGGATCGCTGCGCCACCTGTCCAACGTTGTGCCGCACCACAAGCGGGGCGAGACCATGTCGGCCTACTACCTGCTCGCCTACTCGGCCATGGCGCTGCCTACGGTGCTCGCGGGCTGGGCGGCCACGACCTGGGGCATCGAGAACATCTTCCCGTGGTTCGTCGGCGCGGTGGCCGTGGCCTGCCTGGGCGCGGCGGGTCTCGGGCTGCGGCGGCGGGTGGAGACGATCCCGGTCGCGGCCGAGGTCACCGAACCGCAACTGCCATAGCGAGCCGATCGCGACCGCCGGAGCCGTCGTTCCGCGCCGGCTCCGGCGGCGCGAACCACGGCTTCCCGAGCCGGCGCCGGCGCGAAACGTACTGCCCGAGACCGCGTATCGGTCCAAGCTGTGCGTTTCGCGAAGCCGATCGCTATCCTTCCGCTATGCGGTGGTGGGCGAGGTTCGGTGGGTGGGTGAGCCGGACGGTCAATCGGTCGGCGCTGTTGTTCTCGGTGCTGGCCGCGATAGTGGCCGCGGTGACCCTGCTCGGCGGCACCTGGTGGCTGCTGTGGAACCTGCTCGGCGCGCGGGACGAGACGCCGAATCAGGTGGAGCTCACCAAGATCGCGCTCGCCATCGCCGCCGGTATCGGGTTCGCGGTCGCGCTCGTGGTGGCGTATCGGCGGCAGCGCGATCTCGAACGCGGGCGCTTCGCGGACCTGTTCGGCGCGGCGGCCAAGCAACTGGGCGATTCCGATGTGGCCGTACGCATCGCCGGGGTCTACGCGATGGCCGGGGTGGCCGACGAGTTCTCCCAGCGGGGCAGGCGCCAGCAGTGCGTCGACGTGCTGTGCGGGTATCTGCGGCTGCCGTACGCGCCGGACGAGGGCATCAGCCACCTGGTATCCAAATCCCAGCGCATCGAGGATTCCGGGACCGCGGTGGAGCGGGTCTACCACTTCCGGCAGAACGACAGACAGGTGCGCGACACGATCGTGCGGGTGATCGCGGACCGGATCCGGCGCAGCGCCGAGAGTTCGTGGTCCACCTGTGATTTCGACTTCTCCGATGCCGTGTTCGAGAACGCCGATTTCTCCGATGCCGTGTTCGCGGGCCGCAGCACCCGATTCACCAATGCCGGATTCACCGGGTCGCGCGTCACCAGCTTCGAGCGGGCGCGGTTCCTGGGGGCGCGGGTCACCTTCCGCGGGGCCATGTTCCGCGGTTCGGAGACCACCTTCGAGCACGCGGTGTTCGCGCACACCCATATCGCCGGATCTGAACGCGACAGTGCCGGAACGACCTTCATCGACGCCACCTTCGGTGGTTCGGTCACCTTCGACAACGCCGTCTTCGGCGGCGGGCGCACCGCCTTTACCGGCGCCCGGTTCGCCGGGGAGCGCACCGGTTTCGCGGGCGCGGAATTCACCGCCGATCTGACCTCCTTCGAGCGCTGCATGTTCGACGGCGACCGCGTGACCTTCACCAGCGCCGAATTCACCGGCCCGCGCACGAGTTTCATCGCCACCCGGTTCTTCGCCGAGGCCACCGCGTTCGACTGCGCGCAACTCGGCGCGAAGTCGCGGTGGCGGGCCGGTCGCACCCGCGAGGTGTCCTTCGCCCGCGCCGAGTTGCACGGGCGCATCTCCTTCGCCGACGCGGTGCTGGGCGGGCGCGCGGTGGTCTTCACCGGCGGCGACTTCTTCGGCGAGATCTCCTTCCGCCGTGCGGTCTTCGAGGCGAAGGACATCAGCTTCGAACGTCCCAAGGCGTGGGTCGGCGTGCAGGTCGACTGGGCCGGAAATCCGGGCGCGAAACCCGTCAACGTGCGGCCCGAGCAGTGGCCGCCGCCGCTGGCAGACACCCCCGCGGTGACAGTGGGCGCGGCGGCGAAGCTGGAGAAGGCGGAGTCCGCGGGTTGATCGTGCCGCCGGGTTGTCGGGACGGCGTGCGGCGAACCGGGCCGTGCGGCAGCCGAACTCGGCCGGGAACTCAGCGGGCGGGGAAGCGGAGCAGTCGATCGTCTCCGGCGCGCGCGTCGCCGCGGCCGTCGTGATTGGACGTGCCCAGCCACAGCGCGCCGTCCGGTGCGACGGCGACCGCGCGCAGCCGCCCGTAGCGGTCGTCGAACCAGGCGCGCGGTTCACCGGTCCGCCCGTCGGTCAGCGGCACCGCCCAGAGCCGCTCCCCGCGTAATCCCGCCACGTACAGCGTGTTTCCGGCGATGGCGATACCGGAGGGGGAGGCGTCGGCCGGTTTCCACACCACCACCGGGTCGGTGAAGCGGCCGTCCCGGGTATCGCCGCGACCCTCCACCTCGGGCCACCCGTAGTTGCGCCCGGGTTCGATCAGGTTGATCTCGTCGAAGGCGTTGCGCCCGAACTCGGCCGCGAACAGCCGCCCGTCGCGATCCCACGCCAGCCCCTGCACGTTGCGATGCCCGAGGCTGTACACCGGTGATCCCGGGGTCGGATTCCCCGGGGCGGGCGCTCCGTCGGGGGTGAGCCGCAGGATCTTCCCGTCGGGGTTCCCGGCGTCCTGGGATCGCTCGGCCTCGGCCGCGTCCCCGGTGCCCGCGTACAGCATCCCGTCCGGCCCGAACGCTATGCGTCCCCCATTGTGATTGGACGCCTTGGCGATTCCGCTGAAGATCACCTCCGGCTGCCCGTCGAGCCGGAACCGCACGATGCGATTGTCCTGCGCCGCGGTGAAATACGCGTACAGGTACCCGTCCCGCGCGTAGTCCGGCGACACCGCCAGCCCCATCAGCCCGCCCTCACCCGCCGCCTCGACCCCGGGCACCCGGTACACCTGCTCCGGCGCGGCCCCGGTGACCACCCGCAGGATCCGCCCCGAATCCCGCTCGCTGACCAGCGCGGTCCCGTCCGGCAGGAACGCCAGCCCCCAGGGCGTCTCGAGCCCCTGCGCGATCTCCTGCCCGGCCTCCAGGTCCACGCTCCCCGCGGGCACGCTCGTCGCCGTGGTGACCGCGGTCGCCGCCGGTGGCGGTGAGGCGTCCTCGGTACCGCAGCCGACGGCGACCGCCAGCACCACCAATCCGGTCGCAAGTCGTGCGGGAACACCACCCATATCCCCATCCTCCGCGAAAACCGGCGCGAATGCCGCACGTGCCACGCGTGCCGCCCCGATACCGTGCCGTCGTTGCCCCGGCGGCTCCGAGGTCGTCGAACCGTGCGATCGAAACCTCGCGTCGCCGCGTAGCGGAATTCCACGTCGAACGGCGACGCCGTCACCACGATGCGTTCCGGCTCTCGCATCGGCGCTACCGAGTAGTGAACTCACCCCGAACCGATCCCGCGGGCGCCGCAGACTGTTGCGGGCGGACGGATTCGATACGCGGCAACCGACCCGCTGCGAGTCGCGCGGGCCGGCCCTCGGGTCTTTCTTCTGTCCGGGTGCGGCTCGTCGCAACCGGTCCCGATGACACGCGTGATCCGAGTGGGCGGCGGCCACGCACGACCGGGCGCCACCGGCGTGGACTTCACCGCCACTTCTTTCTCGAGCCGCCCCGCTCGGATACCGCTCGGCTACAACCGGTTCGGGGTTCGTCACATTGCCCCGGTTCGGGAGGTGCGATAGCTTGCAGGCGCAGCGGGATGGAAAAGTGTAGGCGATTCCACGTGTGGGGTGGGGAGTTTCGACGTGCAATCTGTGCTGATATGCACGGCTGTGGCGCTGTTGTGCGCGGCGGCCGCCGGGGGCGGGTGGGCGATCGCGCGGGTGCGCCGGGCCGGGGGAGGCGCCGGGGAGCGGCGCGCGCTGTTCGTGGCGCGGGTGCTGGCGCCCACCATGGCCGTGGTGGGCTGGGTGGTGTTGATCGCCACCATGATTCCGGTTCTCGGCCCGCCGACCGGCGACACCGTCGCGGGCACGGCCGTGCCCGCCGCGCCGGGGCTGATTCCGGCGGCGGCCGTCACGACTCCGACGAGTACGAAACCCGTTGCCCCCGATCCGATGTCACTGTTGAAGCCGGGGGACTGTGTCGAGGTGCCGATGGAGCGCACCACCGACGCGCAGGGCCGCACCGCGTGGCAGCCCGGCAGTCCCGTGCAGGCGGACTGCAACACGGTGGACGCGAACTACCGTGTCCTGCAGACCGGTCCGGGCGCGTGCACTGATCCGCTCTACAAACTCGAATCCAGCCGCCGCGACCGCTCCGGCAATCTGATCTACCACCTGTGCCTAGGCTTCGACTGGCGCGCCGGATTCTGCTACGACACGGCCGACATGGACGAGCCCGCCAAGGTGGCGTGCGGCACCCGGGGCGCCAACGTCGTACAGGTCACCGCCGTGCTGACCGACACGACCAGCGGCGCGAACTGCCCGCGCGACGATCAGGGCGCGGTCTGGGTCGTCTGGGACAAGCGCCGCATGACCGTGTGCTTCCGCGGCTCGGACACACCCGGCCACTGAACGTCCGGCCGTCGCCTCACGCGGACCGCAGGCGGCCCACCGTGATCACGTCCGGGATCAGCCATTCCGGCACCGGCCGGCTCACCTTGCGCTGATCGACCACCTCGAATCCGGCGTCCCCCAGCAGTTTCCGGGTCTCACGCGGGGAGGGCGCGTGCGCGGGGAACAGCGGGCTGCGGGTCAGGCGCTGGATCGGGCGCGCGGCGGGCGCTGCCGGATGCATCGTCGCGATGGCGATCAAACCGTCCGGCACCAGCACCCGCGCGAACTCGCGCAGCGCCACCGGATGGTCGAAGAAGTGGAAAGCGCTGGTGGAGACGATCGCGTCGAGTTCGCCGGCCCCGAGCGGCAGCTTCTCCGCCGCCGCGGTGCGCCAGTGCACCGCCGCGGAGCGGGCCCTGGCCTGGTCGAGCATGCCGGTGGAGGCGTCGACCCCGTAGATCACCTCGGGGCGCAGTTCGCGCGCGATCCGCGCGGTGAGAATGCCGGTACCGCAACCGATGTCGGCGATCCGCCGCGATCCGGCCGCCCGCAGTTCGGTGATCACCTGATCCTGCGGCGGCAGATACACCGCGCGTTGCAGGGCGGCGGTGTCGTAGGCGCGGGCGACGTTGCCGAAGAACCGGGTCACCACGCTGTTGAGGCCGCGATTGCCCGCGGTGTGGGACGTGCTGTTCATGGGTGCTCCTATCCGGTCCCATCGAAGCAGATTCTCGACTGTCTGGGAAGGTTCATCCGCTGCGTATCCGCGGGCCCGTGGAGTAGCGTCTGGCGCATGAGGATTCGTGGGGCCGTACTGGAACGAATCGGGCAGGCTGCGCCCTTTGCGAAGTCGAAGCCGATCAGCGTGAGTGAACTCGACCTGGGTGATCCCGGTCCCGGCGAACTGCTGGTGCGTATCGAGGCCGCCGGTCTGTGCCACTCGGACCTGTCCGTGGTGGACGGCAATCGGGTGCGCCCGGTTCCCATGCTGCTCGGGCACGAGGCCGCCGGCCGGGTCGAGGCGGTCGGCGATCCGGAGAGCGACATCGCCGTGGGCCAGCGCGTGGTCATGACCTTCCTGCCGCGCTGCGGGGAGTGCTCGGGCTGCATGAGCGAGGGCCGCACGCCCTGCCTGCCCGGCAGCATGTCCAACAACGCCGGTGAACTGCTCGGCGGCGGTCGCCGCCTGCTGCGCGACGGCGAGCCGGTGCACCACCACCTCGGCGTCTCCGCCTTCGCGACCCACGCCGTGGTCGACCGCCGCTCGGTGGTCCCGGTGGACGACGACGTCCCCGCCGACGTCGCCGCGGTGCTCGGCTGCGCGGTGCTGACCGGCGGTGGGGCACTGCTGAATTCGGCGAAGCCCGGCCCCGCTGATCGCATCATGGTGGTCGGGCTGGGCGGGGTCGGCATGGCCGCGGTGCTGGTGGCCGCCGCCCTGCGCGAGGGCACCGGCCGCGAGGTGATCGCGGTGGACACCGTGGGCGACAAGCTCAAGGCCGCCCTGGAACTGGGTGCGAGCGAGTCGTACACCCCGGCCGAGGTCGCCGAGCAGGGCATCACGGCCGAGATCGTGATCGAAGCCGCGGGCAACGTGCGCGCGTTCGAGACCGCGGTGAACGCCACCGCGCCCGGCGGCACCACGGTCACCGTCGGACTGCCCGCCCCCGACGCGCGGGCCAGCATCTCCCCGCTCGCGCTGGTGGCGCAGGGCCGGTCCATCATCGGCAGCTACCTGGGCTCCGCGGTGCCCGACCGGGATATCCCGGAGTACGTGCGCCTGTGGCGCGAGGGCAAACTCCCGGTCGAACGCCTGATCTCCGCGCGTATCCGGCTGGAGGACATCAACGGTGCCATGGACGACCTGGCCGCGGGTCATGCCCTGCGCCAGGTCATCATGTTCGACTGAACACCGCCGCCGGGCAGCGATCGCGTTCGGCGCGATCGCTGCCCGGCCGGTCGTGGCCGGCCGGTGGTCCGGCGTGAACCGCGGTGGTTCAGCGCACCTCGATGCTGATGGTCGCGGTCTGCGTCCGCGCCGGCAGCTTGCCGGTGTCCACCAGCAGGATCTCGCCCGAATCCTGGACCCCGTTGGGCAGCGTCTTGGCCTCGAGCCCGTACGGCGGCTTGTCACCGGTCGAGCCGCCGAGCCCGAAGTCGCTGTCGTTGGCGATGTACAGGGTCTTCCCGCCGTCGGTGGTGGCCACGCCCTCGATCTTGTCGTGGCCGAAGAACTTCCCGTCGGGGTTCAGTCCCGACAGCAGCGCCGACAGGTCGAGATTCGACTTCTTGGCGACCGCGGTGATCCCGGCCTTCTGCAGCGCGGCGACGCCGTCGGCGGTCGGGACCGCGCCCACGTAGGTCTCCAGGGCCTTGTCGTCGATCACCAGTCCCAGCGCCGGATCGTACTGTGCCCCCGGCACCTTCGAGTCCGGCCCGACATCGGTGGCGCCGGTGATGTCGATGGTCCACAGCTTCTTGTTGGCCTTCGGCGCCTTGTTGCCGTCCCGCTCGTCGACCAGGAAGACGGTGTTGCTCAGCGCGGTGATCTCCGAGACCGCCAGCTTCTCCTTGGGATCGTGCAGCGGGT